>JAEXFF010000008.1 GCA_023400335.1 Bacteroidota bacterium | reverse complement strand
AAAAGGCTCCACCATGAACCGGCACCCGAAAACGGAGTAAATTTAATAACATCCGTAGGATAAGTTCCGGCATCATCAACACCTGTAAGGATATAGGCAGTACTGCCAACTACAGCTACGCATGCACCTTCTCTCTTGTCTCCGTATACACCGATCTGAGTCCAGGTATCGGTTTCTGTATCATATTCCCACCAATCTTTGAAAGATCCTTTCGGATTACGTCCTTCATTGTTACTGCCGAAACAAACATATCCTTTTCCTTTCTGGGAACTATTCGGATTCGGAACATAAAAACCGGTGGCATACCGACGCTGATCTCCAGGAAAATCTCCTAATTTGGTCCATTGAGATCCCGGAGAAGCCTTCGGGTCAAATCTATAAAAGTCAGAAAAATATTTCGGCTGTTCAGTTCCATAACGATTGTTATTGGCAGCATATCCTAAACCTACATAACCATAAGTACCATCTGAAAAAGCAACAGCTCCATAACGGGCTTTAGCTGCTGCCGGCAGCGTATCTACTTCCCTCCAATTGAGATTTTCATTAAAAGCCCAAAAATCCTTCAATTCTACCTGATTCGTATTTACTCCAGTACCTATATATACTGTATTGTCAATTGTAAAACAAACTGCACCGATCCGGCCTGCTCCGCCAAAAGACTGTTCTTTTCTCCAGTTGCCTCGTTTCTCATCATTGGAATGACAAGCACCCACCAATAGCACTAGAACAACCAAAAAACATAGATTTCTTACCGTTTTCATAAATATTTGCTATTTCAATTTTATTTTTTGTTATTTCCCATGTAAAACATGGGCAAAACTACACAATTTATATACAAATCCAATAAAAAATCTATTAAATTACGTTTCTAAATTTTATAAATCCTGTAATAACAAATTAAAATACCTTTACTGTATCATATTTTTAGAAAATAATTTTACCTTCGCCCTTTGATTATATGCAATATCGTAAACATGAAAAATATCATTCTTATTTGTTTTGTAATAATTTATTGTTCGTGTACAAATGATGTCACTTCAATCGGACATGATCTGATTTATGACGAAGATTTTGTTGCAGTTGAACGATTTCCGATTACACAAACGTCTACAGTCAAATTAGACTCCTTTGCCACCTCTTCAGGATCTTATACATTGCTGAAGAATTTGATGGTGGGATCTGCAAAAGACCCTTTTACGGGCAGGACCACAGTTACCCCTTATTTTGAAATTGTTCCTTACGGAGGTACCGAAATTAAAAATACATACGGTTACGATTCTATCACTTTTAATTTCAGTTATTCGGGAAGTATCTGGGGGGATACGACAGCAATTCAAACTTATTATGTTCATCAGTTAAAAGAAAATCCTCTTCCGGATGCTGAAACGGATTTGTTGTACAATATTTCTACCGTACCCTATCATCCGGAGGTTCTGGGAACTTTTGATTTATTACCCAGTAAACGAAATCTTCAAAAACTCTATTTCCGCTTGGATGATAACCTGGGCCGTACGTTATTTGACATGGTAAAATACAATACGGAAGAAATACGGAATGATGCTCTTTTCATTAACTATTTTAAAGGACTAACTTTAATTCCCGATAAAAATAACAGTTGTGTATTTACAATGAGTGCTCTTCCGGACAGTTTAAACGTTCGGTTACACTTTCACGATTCCGATAAAAACTATACTTATATGTTTGCAAAGAGTACGGAATTTAACCGGTATACCTTTATGCACATTACAAATGATGCGGCCGGCACGCCATACAGCGTGCTTACCAATCAAATGCAGAATTTATCTTTTCAGGATGCAGCCTGGGGGAATGCAGCTTCCGGTCAGACACTTACCCAAGGGTTAACCGGATTTATGATAAAAATGGAATTACCGATCGCTCCGGCAGGAGAAAAATACAGAACAATTGTAAAAGCCGAAATCGAACTGCAACCCGAACAATATGCTAATCTGGAATTTAGTTTACCTTCTATTATAAATCTTTATCAATCCGATTCGGAAAATAAAGTCATCACCCCTATTCTGGATGCAGCCGGCAATGCCGTCAGCGGTGTTTTATACTATAATATAAACACCCCTGAAAAAAATAAATATGTTATTAACATTACAGATTATTACAATAATTTATGTTTAACTCCCAATGCACTGGAGAACAACAAAGTCATTGTCAGTGTTCCTGTAAACGGAATGGGGACAAGTTACAATCGTTTAACGGTGGATCGCATACCGGTGTTAAAAGTTTACTATGCTAAATATGAATAATGCTTTTTTTAATATGAAAAAAACGTTCCTTTTCTCTTTTGTTTTTGCATTATTTTCAGGCAGTCTATTGGCTCAAAATAATACAGGTACTCCCTATTCCATGTATGGAATCGGACTTCTTCAGGATAATTACGGGCCTTATACAGCAATGGGAGGAGTTTCTGCAGCCATGCGGGATGCCACAAATATCAACTTTTTAAACCCGGCTTCTTATACAGCTTTGGACAGCAATCGTTTTTATATCCAATTCGGGATTACGGGAGAATTTGTAAACATTTCTACCCATCAGGAAAGTACCAATTACCGGGTAGCCCAAAACGCTTCCCTGAATATGGCTCTGCGTATCTATAAAAATCTCTACACTTCTTTCGGTTTCAATCAAAGGTCGGACATTGGATACGATCTCCACTATTATAAATTGATAAATGGAAGTGAAAACGAATATTATAACCAACAAGTCTCCGGAAGCGGAGGATTAAATGATTTTTATTTAGGTTTTGCTTACAGATTCGGAAAATTATCCGTAGGCTTGAATACTTCTCTTGTATTCGGAAATCTGGAAAAGCGATTGACATTGGTTCCTGCAATAACAGATAGTTATTATATCAATACACAGAATAAAATCTCAGTACACGATGTTATCTTTAACCTGGGATTGCAATATATGTTTACTCTATCCGCCAAATCTAACCTGACCTTGGGAGCCTCTATGAATTTTGGTTCTAAACTGGGGGGAAAACGTACTTTTATCGCTTATAAAATCAACTCCAGTACTTCCGGCCAGCAAACCCTGGACAATGAACTCCTGAACAGAGGATATATCACTTATCCTTTCCGTATTGTCGGAGGATTTTCATACGATTACAAAGACAAGTGGAATCTGGCCGGAGATTATACTTATCAGCGGATGTCTGCCTATGAAGAGTTTGGAGAAAATCAAGAGTTTCAGGATTACCACAAAGGTTCTTTAGGAGTTTCTTTACTCCCCTCCCGTTACGGCAGATATTGGTGGCAACGGAATAAATATATTTTAGGGACTTATGCCGTACGTTCTCAAATCCGTTTAAATCACACGAATGTCAATACTTACGCTTTCACTTTAGGAACACAAATTCCCGTTTATATTCCCAACCGGGAACTGCTGCTCGGGATTGCCTTTGATTTCGGAGTAAGAGGTACGGAAGCAAACGGATTAATCCGGGAAAATTTCGGAAAAATCCGGATAAACATCGCTTTCAAAGAAGGATGGTTTATGAAACGTAAAATTGATTAGTCCACTCACGGAAAGAGGTACAAAGTCTTTTCCCGTCAAGCGCCGGTTCGTGTTTTGCTCAGGAACAAGACTAAAATTTAAGAGGGCCTCTTCATCGGGTCCGGAGACATGCCGGTCAGCCAGCGGAAAACTTTTATAAAACATAAAGTATCAAAACCGGATAATCAGAATTCTTTAGACAGAACTTTTATATCAAAAAGAAAAATTAAAACATAGCTTTTCAATAGGGAGGTCGATTGAGTGTCATGATGAGTTTAAACAAAATATTTATAATCGTTTTAGCTTTTCTTTTTTCTTTTTCTACAGCCTTTGCCCAATCTTCCGAAGCCGAAACCTGGACGGACAAGGCGCTTACATCTATGTCTTTAGAGGAAAAAATCGGACAATTATTTATGATTGCTGCTTATAGCAATAAAGACAAAGATTACGAAGACCAGCTCAGCAAACTCATTCAAAAGTTCCATGTCGGAGGGGTCATCTTTTTCCAAGGCGAACCGGTACGGCAGGCAGAAATGACAAACCGTTTCCAGAAAGAATCAACCTATCCTTTGTGGATCGGAATGGACGCGGAACACGGCATCGGATGGAGGTTACAAACGGCCATGGTATTTCCGCGAATGCTGATTGCCGGAGCTGTAGCTGATGATTCGTTGATTTTTCAGCTGGGAGCCCGTATTGCCCGGCATTGTGAGATTATGGGGGTACATATTAATTTTGCTCCGGTTGCCGACATCAATAACAATCCCAATAATCCGGTAATTGGGATGCGTTCTTTCGGCGAAGAACGGGAGAATGTATACCGGAAATCAAAAATGTATGTAGAAGGCTCCTTATCCCGTCATATATTGCCCGTTGTGAAGCATTTCCCCGGGCATGGAGATACAGACACGGATTCACATAAAGCTCTTCCTGCAATAAATCACAACCGGGCCCGTTTGGATTCGATTGAACTTTATCCTTTTAAAAAGTTGATTCCCCAGCATATTCCGGCACTGATGATTGCCCACCTGAACGTAAATGCTTTAGACACCAACGGACTTCCGGCCTCTCTCTCCCCTCAGATCATCGGGCATTTCCTGAAGGATTCCCTAAGCTACCAGGGATTGTGTTTTACCGATGCCCTGAATATGAAAGGAGTATTGCAGGAGCGGGAAACAGGAGAAGCAGAAGTGGAGGCTTTAATGGCCGGAAATGATGTTTTACTTTTTCCTCAAAACCTGGAAGAAGCGGTCTCCCACATTAAACAAGCCCTCAAAGATAGTTTGATCCGGCAGGAAGATATCGACCAAAAATGCCGGAAGATTTTGCTGGCCAAATACCAATACGTTTCTCCCCGTCCCCGGGAAGTCCGAACCGAAGGTTTATGGTCCCGCTTAAATACAACGGAAGATTTCGCTTTAAAACAAGAACTTTACAAACAGGCCATCACGTTAATAAAAAACGAAGCGGATCTGCTCCCGTTGAAAAGACTGGACACTCTCCGCTTAGCCTGTGTAAATTTCGGAGGGAAAAAACTCAATCATTTTCAGACGACTCTGGATTACTATGAAAAAATCGAACATTTTCAAACGGGTGAAAAACCTTCTGTAGAAGAAATAAATGAATTGGTCAAAAAATTGACTTCTTATAATTGTATTATCCTATACAATAGTAAAGCTTCCAACCTGACTTCCCGGAATTTTGGATATACCCCCCGTCTTGCCCAGCTTATCGGGCAACTCAAAGGGAAAAGGATTATTCTCTGTCATCCCGGAATTCCTTACGGATTGAAATCTTATGTGGATCTTCCTATAGATGCCCTGTTAATCAAT
The DNA here is from genome assembly GCA_023400335.1 of Bacteroidota bacterium. Classification (GTDB taxonomy): domain Bacteria; phylum Bacteroidota; class Bacteroidia; order Bacteroidales; family Marinifilaceae; genus Culturomica. The sequence goes on along the minus strand of JAEXFF010000008.1, from coordinate 6,510 downwards.
TATGAAGATCATTTGTATTCGCGTCAGTACGCCGCTCAGGCTATCTTCGGGGGCATACCGGTAAACGGCCGTTTACCAGTGGAAATTTCGCCGGCTTATCCCGCCGGCAGCGGCATCTCTACCCCCAAGACCCGCTTAGGCTACAGTATTCCGGAAATGTGCGGACTTTCTTCAGGACAATTAGAAGCGATAGATTCCCTTTGCAAACGGGCTATTCATATGAAAGCGACACCGGGTTGCCAAGTACTGGTTGCCAAAAACGGATACATCGTTTATAATAAAGCCTTCGGCTATCATACCTATGCCCGTCAGACCCCAAACAAAACAACGAATATTTATGACGTGGCCTCTGTCACCAAAATCGCAGCTACATTACCGGCTGTTATGAAACTATACGACGAAGGTATACTGCAGTTAGATGCCCCTCTTGCCCGCTATTATCCCGCCTTACAGGAAACCGATAAAAAAAATATTACAGTAAAAGAAGTTCTCACACATACTGCCGGTCTCAAACCGATAGTCCCCTCTTTTACCCACGCCATTGATAAAAAAGCTCTTTCAGGCCAACTCTTTACAGTGAGGCCGACTCCGCAAAACAGTCTGAAATTAAAAAACCGGCTCTATGCCAATCCCAATTATCATTTCCGGGACAGCACACTTTCACGTAAGCCTCTGCCGGATTACGAACCTCTTTCACCCGGCTTATATATTTGCAAAACTTACCGGGACACAACCATTTGCTGTATCCTGAATTCAGAACTCAATCCTAAAAAAGAATATATTTACAGTGATTTAGGATTTATACTCCTTCAAAAAGCCATAGAAAATCTCACAGGAAAGACGTTGGACCATTATTGCTGGGAAAATTTTTTCCAAAAAATAGGGGCTTACAATACAGTCTTTGAGGCCGCCAAACGCTTTAACGCATCCCGTATTATCCCCTCCAGTGTGGACAAATTATACCGTAAAACAGAGATTAAGGGTTATGTACACGACCCGACAGCCGCTCTATTAGGAGGAGTAGCCGGGCATGCCGGTCTTTTCTCCACAGCAGAAGACCTGGCAAAAATCATGGCCATATATCTCAATCAAGGTTGTTATGGCGGAGAACGCTTTTTCTCTCCTTCTACCGTACGGCTTTTTACGCAAAAAACCGATTTTCCCCCCACCAACCGAAGAGGACTGGGATTCGATAAACCGGAAACCGATACGACCAAAAACAGTCCGGCCTGTAAAAGTGCCCCGGCATGCAGCTTCGGACACACCGGTTTTACAGGTACAATGGTCTGGGCCGATCCGTCCAATGAACTTATTTATGTATTTTTGTCAAACCGGACTTACCCCAATGAATTCAATACCAAACTAACGGAAGAAAGTATCCGGACAAAAATTCAGGAAATTATTTACAAAGCGATCCGTAAGCCGGCACCTGTTCCACTCCAATAATACAGAATTGGCTGAAATCGGAATATATACAACTGATTTATAATACAATACAGAAATAAGAATTTCATCTATTATTATGGAAACTTTTCTTTATTGATTACTGGTAATATCAGGAAAAAAAGATACTTTTGCATGTGAAGAAAGAATTTAACCAGTTATTAATAAATAATCTTAATTATGAGTAATTTCTTATCATCCTCCATCGGGAAAAAAGTCATTATGAGTTTATCCGGACTTTTCCTGATTGCATTTTTATGCGTCCATCTGACGCTAAATTTATTCCTGATTTTCGATAACAGCGGAGAATTATTCAATCATGGTGCAAATTTTATGGCTACCAACCCTGTTATTAAAATTGTTGAACCAATCCTGGCAATCGGGTTTTTGATTCACATTATCTGGGCGAGTATACTTACTTTGCAAAACCGAAAAGCGCGTCCGGTTAAGTATGCCCAGAGAAATCAAAGCCAGAATGCGACATGGGCATCCCGCAACATGTACATTTTAGGGGGTTTAGTGCTGGTGTTCCTGGTGATTCACCTTTACAATTTCTGGTGGAACATCAAAGTAACAGGTAATCTCGAAGCTGTTGTTGTCGACGGAGTAGAGATGGAAAACACCTATTTACTGGTTTCCAGTTTATTTAAATCCAGCCTTGTTTATTGTGGTTTGTACATTGCCGGAGCTATTCTGTTAGGCCTTCACCTGACACACGGATTCTGGTCAGCTTTCCAATCTATCGGTTTTTCCAACGATATCTGGAGAAAACGTTTGAGGGGTTTGGGCTACATCTTCGCCGTCATCATCGCGGTAGGTTTCAGTATTATTCCGCTGTATTTTATGGCAGGATTCGGGAACTAAACATATTGGAATCAGCCCCCTTGCTTATACAAGTGAGAGGACAAAAATCAAATCAAAAATTCTAAATTAATCGCTATGTCAATAATAGATGCTAAAATACCTGCCGGACCGTTAAAAGACAAATGGTCAAACCATAAAGCCCATATCGGTGTTGTCAGTCCGGCTAATAAAAAGAAATTGGATATCATCGTGGTAGGTACCGGATTAGCGGGAGGATCGGCAGCAGCCAGTCTTGCTGAACTCGGATATAATGTAACTGCTTTTTGTTATCAGGATTCTCCCCGCCGGGCACACTCTATCGCTGCCCAGGGAGGTATCAATGCAGCCAAAAACTACCCCAATGATAACGACTCCGTATTCAGATTATTTTATGAAACGATAAAAGGGGGAGACTATCGGGCACGGGAAGCCAATGTATACCGTTTGGCTGAAGTGAGCAATGCGATCATAGACCAATGTGTAGCACAGGGAGTTCCTTTTGCCCGCGATTATGGTGGCCTTCTGGCAAACCGTTCTTTCGGAGGAGCCTTGGTTAGCCGTACTTTTTATGCCCGCGGTCAAACGGGACAGCAATTGCTATTAGGATGTTATGCTGCCATGAACCGTCAGATCGAAAAAGGGAAAATTAAAGTATATAATCGTCACGAAGTACTGGATATCGTCGTCGTTGAAGGGAAAGCCAGAGGAATAATTGCCCGTGACCTGGTGACCGGAAAAATCGAACGTTTCGGAGCACACGCCGTTGTCCTAGCTACCGGAGGATATGGAAATGTATTCTTCCTTTCTACCAATGCAATGGGATGTAACGGAAGCGCTGCCTGGCAGGCCTATAAAAGAGGAGCTTACTTTGGAAATCCCTGTTTTGTACAAATCCACCCGACTTGTATTCCGGTACACGGAGAACAACAAAGCAAGCTGACCCTGATGTCAGAATCCCTGCGTAATGACGGACGGGTATGGGTTCCTAAAAAAATAGAGGATGCAAAGAAATTACAAGCCGGAACTTTAAACCCCAATGATATACCAGACGAAGACCGCGACTTTTACCTGGAACGCCGTTATCCGGCTTTCGGTAACCTCGTTCCCCGCGACGTCGCTTCCCGGGCTGCGAAAGAAAGATGTGACGCTGGTTATGGCGTAAATAACACAGGTAAAGCCGTATTCCTGGACTTCAAATATGCAATTGAACAATTGGGACGCGAAACCATAGAAAAACGATATGGGAATTTGTTCCAAATGTATGAAAAGATCACTGCCGTTGATCCTTATCACAATCCGATGATGATTTATCCGGCTATTCACTATTCTATGGGCGGACTTTGGGTAGATTACAACCTGATGACAACCATCCCGGGTTTATACTCCATAGGTGAATGCAACTTCTCGGACCACGGAGCCAACCGTTTGGGAGCCTCCGCCTTGATGCAGGGATTAGCAGACGGGTATTTTATCCTTCCTTATACTATCGGAGATTATCTGTCAAAAGAAATTCAGACTCCGAAGATCCAGACAAACACTCCGGAATTCGAAGCTGCAGAAAAACATGTTACAGAACGCCTGCGGAAATTATACGATATCAAAGGAACCAAATCACCGGATCACTTCCACAAACAATTGGGACATATTATGTGGGATTACATTGGTATGGCCCGGGAAGCAAAAGGATTGGAAAAAGCGATCCAGTTGATTGCTGAACTAAAAGCGGAATTCTATAAAGATTTGCGTATAGTAGGTGAATTCTCTGCGATGAACAATGAACTGGAAAAAGCAGCCCGTGTAGCAGACTTTATCGAATTAGCAGACCTGATGGCTCACGATGCTCTCGACCGGAATGAATCCTGCGGAGGACATTGCCGTCTGGAATCTGTCACACCCGATGGAGAAGCAAAACGCGACGATGAGCACTATAAATATGTTTCCATATGGGAATATAAAGGTGAAAATAAAGCTCCGGAATTGCACAAGGAAGAGCTGGTATTCGAGAATGTTGAACTGACTCAACGCTCATATAAATAATTGAGGATTCAGACGAAGACAGAACTGCCCCGGGCAGCTGTCCCAGTCACAAATCATAAATAGAAAACCGTTATGGCAGATACAATATTAAAAGAACTAACACTTAAGGTATGGCGTCAGAAAGATGCCAAATCCAAAGGCGGATTTGAAACCTATAAAGTCCATAATATCTCTACCGGTACTTCATTTCTGGAAATGCTGGATATTCTGAATGAACAGCTGGTAAGCGAAAATAAAGAACCGGTAGCCTTCGACCACGATTGCCGCGAAGGTATTTGCGGAACCTGCAGTTTATTTATTGACGGTCGTGCACACGGTCCTGATGATGATGTAACCACATGTCAATTACATATGCGCCGCTTCAAAGAAGGAGCAACAATTACCATCGAACCCTGGCGTTGCGGAGCTTTCCCGGTAATAAAAGACCTTATTGTCGACCGGAAAGCTTACGATAAAATTCTTCAGGCAGGAGGTTATGTTTCCGTAAATACAGGAGGTGTACCGGATGCAAATGCAATTCCCATCTCCAACGACAATGCAGAAGAAGCTATGGACGCTGCTGCTTGTATCGGCTGCGGAGCTTGTGCCGCTACCTGTAAAAACTCCTCCGCTATGCTTTTCGTTGCCGCTAAAGTTTCCCAACTGGCTTTATTGCCCCAAGGGAAAATAGAAGCCGCCAGAAGAGCAAAAGCAATGGTTGCTAAAATGGATGAGCTCGGTTTCGGGAATTGTACCAATACCGGCGCCTGCGAAGCAGAATGTCCGAAGAGTATCTCTATCGAACACATCGCCCGACTCAACCGGGAATTCTTAAAAGCAAAATTAAAAGACTAAACAAGAAGCCGCCTCCGGGCGGCTTTTTCCTTTACTTTTCGGCAAATGCAATTATTTTACAGGGAAAAAGGGAAAGGGTATCCTTTACTTATTTTACACGGCTTGTGGGGCGCTTCTGAAAACTGGCTACCAGTAGCTTCTTTATTAGCCGAACACTTTCGGGTCATTCTTCCGGATTTACGGAATCACGGGCGTTCTCCACATCATCCGGAACATTCTTACCCCTCCATGAGCGAAGATATCAGAGCATTTATCGCCCGCCTGCAACTTTCTGTCCCCCCTCATATTATCGGTCACTCCATGGGAGGAAAAATTGTTATGGAGCTCTTATTTACCCACCCTTCTTCTGTACAAAAAGCCATTGTCGTAGATATCGCTCCGGTCACTTATCAGCTCTCAGAAGAACACAAGCAGATACTGCATTATATGAAGTCAGCCAAGCTGAATGAATTTAACAAAAGGGAAGAACTCATTTCCTCTCTCCAGCAACATTTTCCGGAAGAAAAATTAGTACAGTTAGTCCTGAAAAACATTAGAAAAACGAATCAGTATTTCGAATGGAAAACAGATCCCTTTATCCTGGAACAAAATATGGAAAACCTCCGTACTCATCCTGCCGCATGGGAAAAAGCGATCTATCCCCATCCGATCCTGTTTGTAAAAGGCGAAAATTCTCCTTATATAAAAGATTTTGCTTCTATTCAGAAACATTTCCCCTCAGCCCGGATAACAACCGTGCAGGGTGCTTCCCATTGGATACATGCTGAGCAACCCGAAACGCTCGCAGAAATCTTTTCCGCTTTCCTCTCTCAGTCTTCCCAGACAAATGCCCTTTTTACGTAAGTAACGGACTGAAGATTAGTATAACTGAATTTATGATTATAGTCGATCCCCGGTTCTAAAACAATAGCCGACAAACGAACGACATAATTCATCCCGTTTTTCAATTCTCCCATACGGTTGGGAAGATCCTCATTTGTCTTTGTATCTTTGGTGATCGATAAACTATTGATATTAGCGTATAAAACACTCACAAAATACGGATTAGACGTATCCATATCCGCGTTTAAAACCTCTACCCGGTAATAAATTCCTGTTTCAGAAAAAGCATCCCAACTCACCTCTAATGTCTGTCCTTTATTGATGGCATTCAATTTAAATGCATCAAAACTCTTTTTCGGCACTCCTCCGGCATATATTTTGTCGCTGAACTTGACAGGATTGCCTCCTGCATTTATATAAAACACGACCATACGTTCTGTATCCGGCAATCCGAAACGGCTAGCTTCAATTACATCCCTGGCATTCCAGGATTTTGTGCGGCTTTTATATACCATGGGCACGACCTGGTCT
>JAEXFF010000004.1 GCA_023400335.1 Bacteroidota bacterium | reverse complement strand
CTCAAATACACCACAAAGGTAGGATAATAATGGGGAATAAAAAAAATTCTGCTTTATTATTAATCAAAATTATTTAAAAATAAAAAAGAAAATATTTAAAACCGGAATATTCTTTCACCATAGCCTGTATTTCGACTTTTCAAGCCGGTATAAAAAAGTATTTGTTTTTTTTCTTTGATTTTTGATTACAATTCGCAACTTTTGTAATCAAATTAATTTAATTTTTAAACAACAGCGAAGATATGGCTTATAAAATTTTAGCGATTAATCCGGGGTCAACTTCGACCAAGATCGCGATTTTTGAAGACGAACAACAGGTTTTTGTTAAGACGATCCGTCATTCTGCAGCGGAAATCGGGAGTTTTTCCACTATTGCTTCTCAGTTCAGTTACCGTAAAGATATTATTCTTTCTACTTTAAAAGAAGCCGGTATTGCTCTTACAGAAATCAATGCAATCGTTGGAAGGGGAGGACTAATTAAACCGATCGAGTCCGGAATTTACGAAGTAAATGCTGAAATGATACGGGATTTAGAAGTCCCTGTAATGGGAGAACATGCATCGAATCTGGGAGGATTAATAGCGCACGACATAGCTCAAAGTTTACAAAACGGGGCCAAAGCTTATATTGCAGACCCTGTAGTTGTAGACGAACTACAGCCTCTTGCCCGTCTTAGCGGACATCCTCTTTTACCGAGAGTTTCCATTTTTCACGCTTTAAATCAAAAAGCCATTGCCCGTACTTACGCTGCGGAAGTGGGCAAAAAATATGAAGAGTTAAATCTGATTGTCGCCCATATGGGAGGAGGAATTTCTGTCAGTGCCCATTGTAAAGGAAAAGTGATTGATACTAATAATGCATTGGATGGGGACGGTCCTTTTTCTCCGGAACGTTCCGGAGGACTTCCAACAGGAGCGTTGGTTGAATTGTGCTATAGCGGTAAATCCAAAGTGGAAGTAAAGAAAATATTGAAAGGAGAAGGGGGTGTAGTAGCTTATTTGGGGACCAATGATATGCGAATGGTAGAGGAAAAAGCCGTTACGGATGCCCGTTATGCTATGATTCAGGAAGGAATGTGTTATCAGGTAGCCAAAGAAATAGGCGCTATGGCTGCTGTATTGAAAGGGAAGGTAGATGCGGTCCTGCTCACGGGAGGCATTGCATACGGAAAGCCTGTGACCGATTATATTACAGATATGATCCAGTTTATAGCTCCCGTAAAGATTTATCCCGGGGAAGACGAAATGCGGGCTCTGGCCTTAAACGGCCTGATGGTGCTCAGGGGACAATTACATTCTAAATTATACAAATAGATCCATTCAAAAGTTCAAATGTCCGGAAAGAGTTATTTCTGCAGGAACATTTGAACTTTTGTCATTTGCTGTGAGAAAGGAGATATTTTTTTATTTCCCGGCATAAAGCCGGAAAATAGCGTTCCGGATGCAGTATAGCTTCTGTTGCAGAAGGGGCGTGGGAAACAAGTTCAAAAATCTGATCGAAACCTTTCATTCCGGTTTCAGCAGAACCGCATACAGCCAGCACATTTATTCCTTGTTGTCTGCATATTTTTGCGATTACGCCGGGGATTTTCCCGTAGAGGGATTGCTGGTCGATATGCCCTTCACCTGTAATTACCCATTTAGATTGCGTGAGCAATCGGTTGAAACCGGAATAATGCAGATAGAATTCAGAACCTGAAACCAGTTCAGCATTTAACAGGGCGGCAAAAGCTGCTGCAATTCCTCCGGCCGCACCCCCGTGTTTCAGGCCTGATATTTCTTTCCCTGAACTTTCCGAAAGGAGAGAAGCGTATTTTTCAAGTTTGTGGTCCAATAAGCTGATCTGTTCGGCGGATGCACCCTTTTGGGGACCGAATACAGCAGCTGCCCCGCGGGGACCGCATAAAACCGTATCTACATCGCACAAGACAGTAAAAGCAATATTTTTAAACTTTTCCTTTAAATAATCGGAATGAATGCTTTCTATTTCAAGGATAGGATTGGAATAGTAATCAGATGATTTAATTTCCTGCAATCCCATTTCCTGCAAAGCTCCGCTGCCGCCGTCAATGCTTGCACTTCCTCCTACACAAAGCCATATCTTACGTACTCCGTTCTCCAGGGCGTGGTTGACTGTCCTGCCGAGTCCTGCCGTATGGGCCTGATATACGTTGTATTCACTTTTGTGTAAAAGTTTTAAACCACATATCGAAGCCAATTCAATGATAGCCAAGTCTCCGGTCCGGTAATAAAAAGTATCGTGAAGGCGTCCGATCGCGTCCTGGGCCTGTATCGGAACAGGGGTCGCTTTCAGATAGGAAGCAAGTATAGCCGCTGTACCGTCCCCTCCATCTCCTGCAGGAAGAGAATACAGCGTATAGCCGGACAATCCGTGAACGAGTTGCGAACAGACTTCAAAAGCATCCAAGCTCCCTTTAAAAGCATTCGGAGCAAGCAGGATTCCGGTATGATTGTCAGAAGTATTCAATTTATTGGGATACTAAAAAACGACGGGGTTCGTAATGTTGCAATTCAAATAAATTCTTTTCCGGCCATTCCGCCACTTTTTTCAAAGCATTCGTAACCATTTGGTTGATATAAGAAGGGAAACGGGGTCCTTTCCAGTTACTGGTATTGGTGATGAATGCCCAGGCGTATCCGTCAGCTTGCTTTTTTAACAAAACACTGGTACCGGAGAGCGTACCGCTTCTCCACCATTCCCCCTTCGGAGTAACATGCATCCAGCCAATGGGAAGAGCATCTGCTGCATAGGTAGTCATTTGGGCTATCGTTTCCGGCCGTAAAATATCCGGTAGAGCAGGGTCTCCGTCGATTGCGGAAAGGAAACGCAGCAATTCACTCGCCGATGTTACCCAGCCCCCGGCCCCGTAAAGACCTGCTATATTGTTTCCTCCGTAATATTTGGGAACAAGTTGCCCGCTTCCGTTACAAGCCGGAATCATCTCAGGAGTAGAAGACTCATAATACCGGACTTCATGCGGCAAACGGTCTTCGTAAAGGTTATTTCCAAGATGCATGTCGTAACAACCAGCCGGTTGCAGAACATGAGTGCGTATATACTCTTCATATTCCATACCGCTTGCTTTTTCAATGACTTTTGTCAATATGCCATATCCGATATTGGAATAAAGAGTAGATGTACCCGGAGCATAATGTAAACGCCGTTTCAATACATATTGAATAACTGTTGTCAAATCTGCAGGAGCAGGAACGTCCATTTTACGGGCAATTTCCAAAGGGGAAAACATAGGATCCCCGTAGGCACCTGAAAAACCTGCCTGGTGACGAAGTAAATGATCAACCGTAATTTTCTTTACCTTTTTATCTTTTATATTCAAAAAAATACTGTCTTTTAAAATCCCTTCCGGACCGAAAACACGGTCGCTTAACTGCAGTTTTCCTTCTTCCTGTAATTTCATGATCCCGACTGCTGTAATGAGTTTGGAAACAGAAGCAATCCGGAAAATATGCTGAACATCTGTCCTGATACCGGCTTCTTCATCAGCATAGCCATAGCCCTTACTGTAAATGAGTTTCCCGTCTTTCATCAAAGCGAAAGAAGCTCCTTTAATCGACCAGGATCGCATGAAACGTTCTATGCTCCGGTCTATTTTTTCACTTTCAGGAAAATCAGAATCCCGGTTGCAAATTACTTTACCAATAGGGAAGATATTTAAGGGAATCTTAAAACGCGCAGCGTTTGTCATGAGTAAAGTGCTGTCATCCCGAAGAGGAGTTCCCCCGGCGAAATTAATCTCCCAGGGTTTGGTAAACAGAATAATAAATATAACGATCGTTAAAACAATATACTTCATTACAAAACTAAATTTCTTATAATTGCTTCCACCGCACGTCTCCAAATGCAAATTATAAGATATGCATAGATATGATTTGCAATATTATAGAAAAGATATTTTAAAAAAAAACTTTTAATCTCAAAAAACACTAAAAAAGCTTATCCAACAGAGCGAAATATAAATCCATAATTTCCCTTAAACGATTGTTCCGGGTATCGAAAATAAACTCGTCCATTTTCCGGACCGGTAAGACCAAAGGAGAAGTACCCGTGATAAAAGCCGACTCGTAATTTCTTAATTCATCATACGGAATCCTTTTTTCCAGAACCGGGATCTGATGTTTATTACAAATGTCAAAAACCCTTTTTCTGGCTGTTCCCGGCAAAACGTAAGGAGTCGGAGCCGTATAAAGTACTCCTTCATTAATAAAAAATATATTGGAACGGGATCCTTCAGTGACACACCCGTCTTTATCTTTCAAAATAATCTCGTAAACCCGGTATTTTTGTAAAAGTTGATCCGTCCGTGTACGTAAATCGGTATTGATGTATTTTATTTCCGGATTATTCCGGATTGCTTCACAGGTAATCGTATCTACTCCGTTTCTGTAATTTTCTTCCGTAGGATAATGGTGAGGGATCTGGTACATATACTCATCCCATTTTCCGTCTGAAAGATGCAGCACATATTTTATATTCCCTTCTTCAATATGTTCTGACTGAACCAGGCGGTTCAGTTTGTCCTCAATACAGAGTTCCCGGATATCGATGTCAATATTTGATTTTTTAATGGAATTACTTAATCTTAATAAATTATCCTTTAAGAAGATAGCATGTCCTTTAAAAATACGGATCACTTCGTATATACTAAACCCTTTTTTAAACCGGGATTCTGAAAAATCTGCTTTGTGAATAATCTGATTGTTTACTAAAATCATGGTGTCAATTTTTCACAAAATTACAAAAATGTATCTTCGGATGTTCTCCTGCCTCTGTGAAAGTTTTTCTTTTTCTTATACAAGCTTTTTCAATAATTTGAACTAAATTTGGCTCAGTTATGGAAAATAAAGGGTTGATTGAAAAAACAGAGACTTTTTTGCAGGAAGTCGTTATAGCTGAATTGGGGAAGTTACAGGAAGCCGGACTTTCCTATATGCAGTTTGTATTAATGGGGCAGGCAATAGAGGTGTTAGGAGGATTTCTGGACCAGAAACCGATGAAAGCGAAAGGTCAGGCAGCCAGACGGTTTGCTGCCTGTGTAAAATATTTGTTGGGAGGACGTTATCGTTTATTAAACGAAAACGATTATCTCTATCAGACTTTACGGAACCAGATGACACATACTTTTATTCCCGGAAGCCGGTTACTTTTGCTCAATGAAAGAGAAAATACAGCAGAATATCAGCATCTGGCGCTGAAAGAAGGACGATTGGTGATGATTTCCGGGGTATTCTACAGGGATATTTGCCGTGCCTGCGAAAGACTGCTTTTATTATTGAAAAAAGGACAATTAAAGCCTAAAACTATTGCATTCGGGGATGATGAATAAAAGAATTGTACTGATCGGAGCCGGAAATGTTGCTCATCATTTAGCACCCGCTTTATTGAAAGCCGGGTTAAATCTGTGTCAGATTTATAGCCGTACTCTCGAATCTGCCCGGGAACTGGGCAAAAAAACGGGAATTACCTATACTTCTGATACCTTCGCAGTATATCCCGATGGAAATATTTATATATTTTGTGTAAATGATGATTCTTTATTAACTGTGTACAAGAGCTTAAGGATTAATGAAAATGCATTAGTTTTACACACTTCCGGAAGTGTATCTATCGATATTTTTAGACCTTACGCCCGGAATTACGGGGTTTTGTATCCCCTACAAACTTTTTCCAAAACCAGGAACCTGGATTTTAGGGAGATTCCACTTTGTATTGAGGCTTCGGACCGGGAGGTTTTAAAAACACTGGTTCTGTTGGGCAGTAAACTTTCTTCCAGGGTTTACGAAATCAATTCAGAGAAACGTCAGAAACTTCATTTGGCAGCTGTTTTTGCCAATAATTTTACAAATCATTTGTATCATATTGCAGGGAAAATATTGGAAAAAGAGGATTTGGATTTCAATTTATTGAGACCTTTAATTTTTGAAACGGCCCATAAAGTCATGCAATTGACTCCCGAAGAAGCGCAGACGGGACCTGGCAGAAGGGGAGATAATACGATCCTGCATTTACATAAGAATATGCTGAAAGACAACCGGAATATGCAATCGATATATGCGTTATTATCGCAATCCATACAGGATATTTATTCCAAAAAAGAAAAAAAAGAGGAAACCCGGACAGATGCTCCTATGTGGACATTGTGGTAAACTAGAGAGAACAATTAAATATAATAAAATGGCGTTTTTCAAAGAAGAATTAAAAAAAATACGTGCTTTTGTATTCGACGTGGACGGGGTGTTGTCCCGTCAGGAAGTGAGTCTTTCAACAGAAGGGGAACTTATCCGGACTTCCTGTGCAAAAGATGGTTATGCCTTGATGTATAGCGGTAAAAAAGGATATATTTTAGCCATTATTTCCGGAGGCGGTTCTCCGGGTTTAGAAGAGAGATTCAAAAAATTGGGAATAAAAGATATCTATCTGAGGATTGAAAATAAGGTTGAAGCTTTGGAAGAACTGATTTCCAAATACGATTTGAAAGCGGAAGAAATTATGTATATGGGGGATGATATACCTGACTATAATGTAATGACCCGGGTAGGACTTCCGGTATGTCCGGCTGATGCCTGTGAAGAAATCAAAGCAATTTCAAAATACATATCCGATCTGAACGGAGGTATGGGATGCGTAAGGGATGTTATTTCGCAGGTTTTGAAAGCCAGGGGAGACTGGATGGACACAAGTTGCTATGTCAAAAGCATGTAGTTTCAAAAGGGATAAAGAAATGGTGTGATGAATTAATACATTTATATATAGATTTTTATATATGATTATTTAATTCTTTAGTGCAATAAAATATGCTTGAAATTTTAAGACTGATACGGGTCCGTACCCTTATTTTTACCCTATTTGTGATGTATATGGTAAGGTTTTTTGTCCTGAGACCTTTACTGATAAAAAATGGTTTCTGTTTACAAATGCCTGAAGAAATATTTTTCCTGTTGGTCCTGTCTGTCTGTTGTTTGGTGGCAGCCGCTTATGTGATCAATGATTATTTTGATACCCGTACGGACCGGATATCCGGTGTAAAAGTTGTGATTGTCGGACGGCATATAACCAGAAGAACAGCTATTATTTTGCATGCTATACTGAATATAACAGCTATTGTTTTGGCTTTTTATGTGAGTTTAGGGGTGGGAAAATGGAAAATCAGCCTGCTGTTTTTTCTGATTTCAGGTGTGTTGTGGTTCTATTCCAGTTGTTATAAAAAATATCTTCTGCTGGGAAATGTGATTGTTGCTGTTTTGGTAGGACTTATTCCTTTAAGCGTAGTCGTATTTGAAATTCCTTTATTGGAAAAAGCTTATATGCAAATGGCATTTTCTCCGGATTTTACATTTTTGTATAAGTGGGTACTTGGCTTTTCTATTTTTCTGATAGTGAACACATTTATTTATGAGATAAATAAAGATAATTATACGATGAGCGGAGACATAGAAAAAGGAATAGTAACTGTTCCGCTGAAGTGGGGTAGAAAAACGGCACGCTATCTGATGGGAACAATTGTCGGAATATGTATGCTCAGTGTCATTCTGCTGGATTTGAAAGTATTTCCTCATTCTGCATATACGCTTACCTATATTCTTCTGGCTATAGAATTACCGTATTTATTTTATTTGTATCATATCATAAACTCCCGGAGTAAACGTATGCTGCAATTGGGAACGATCCGTTTCATCATGGTTGCAGGGATTGCTTTTGCTTTTATTATTAATTGTGTACTGAAAACTACATCTATCCTTTAAATTATGGTTTATAAATTAATTTTGGCATCTTCATCTCCCAGACGGCAGCAATTAATGCGGGCTGCCGGATTACAATTCGAAGTCCGTTGTAAAGAAGTAGAAGAAATTTATCCTTCTGAGCTGGAAGTTGAAAATATTCCCCTGTATTTAGCCAGATTGAAGGCTTCTGCTTTCCGGGGCGAGCAGGCAAAAGATGAACTGTTGATAACGGCAGATACCATTGTATGCATTCACAACAAGAAAGTGGGAAAACCCCGGGACAAAGCAGATGCCATCCGTATATTAGAAGAATTATCAGGAAATAAACATACTGTCATCACAGGAGTATGTCTGACTACTTTAGACGAACAAAAGTGTTTTTCCGTTTCTACAGATGTGTATTTCCGTACATTGACGCGGGAAGAAATCGAATATTATGTAGAGGTTTATAAACCTTATGATAAGGCCGGAGCTTATGGAATCCAAGAATGGATTGGTTACATCGGAATAGAACGCATAGAAGGTTCGTTTTATAACGTAATGGGACTTCCGGTACAAACATTATATTGTCAATTGAAAAATTTGGGTATGACATTTTTAGCTGAATGTTCCGGAAAACAGGGAATTGAATAAATTAAATCTGATAAATAAAAATTATTTATGAAAAAACTGATCTTACTATTTTTGGCCGGGCTGATGTTTCCGCCCTTTTGCCAGGCAGACGAAGGCATGTGGATCCCTCTGTTGTTGAAAAAATACAATATAGAAGACATGCAGAAAAAGGGATTTAAATTGACAGCAGAAGATGTTTACAATATCAATCAGGCATCTTTAAAAGATGCCGTCGTCGGATTGGGACGGGAAGGCCAGCCGTTTCATCATTTTTGTACCGGGAATCTAGTAAGTGGGGAAGGATTGTTAATCACCAACCACCATTGTGCTTTTGGTATGATTCAAGCTCATTCTTCTTTGGAACATAATTATCTGAGAGATGGTTTCTGGGCCCGGAATAAAAGTGAAGAACTGCCTAATCCCGGCATTACGGCTTCTGTTTTAGTGAGGATGGAAGATGTAACGGATCAAATAAACGCCGTACTGAAAGAAGGGATGAGTGAAACGGAAAGAAAAAAAGCCATACAGGAAGAAAGCCTTCGCTTAGAAATGCAAGCAGTGGCCGGTACGGATTTGTCCGCTAATATAAAACCTTATTTTAACGGAAATCAATTTTTTATGTCGGTATATCGTATTTATAAAGACGTTCGTTTAGTGGGTGCCCCTCCTTCAGCTATCGGTAAATTCGGCGGAGATACGGACAATTGGATGTGGCCCCGGCATACGGGAGATTTTTCGGTATTGAGAATATATGCCGGAGCCAACAATGAACCGGCCGGATATGCTGCACAGAACAAGCCCTATCAGCCCGCTACATTCTTTAAAGTATCTGCAGGGGGATTGGAAAAGGGAGATTTTACCATGGTATTCGGATATCCGGGAACGACGGTTGAATATTTACCTTCTTATGCTATAGCCCAGTTAGTTGACATAGAGAACCCGCATAAAATAGCGATTCGGACAGCTATTCTGGAAATTATGAATGCAGCTATGAATTCTGATGAAGCTCTGCGGATCAAATATGCGGCCAAAGCTGCCAGCGTCGCTAATTCATGGAAGAGGTGGCAAGGAGAAAATAAAGGATTAAAGCGCTTCAATACGATAGAGAATAAACAGCAGCTGGAAAAAGAATTCGGAGCTTGGTCCCAAGGTAAAAACGAATATGAAGGATTATTGAGTGAATACCGGGAACTGTATGAACAACGGAAAGACCTGATACTTGCTTTTGTATACCTGACAGAAGCAGGGAAAAAAGGAGCTGAAATTATTTCTTTTGCCCAATCCCTTTATACGGATGTCCTCGGTTATGAAAAAGCTGAAGATAAGGAAGCTTACAAAGCGAAGTTAAAGAAGAGAGCAGAAGATTTCTTTAAAGATTATGATGCCGGAGTGGATCAGCAGTTACTGGCGGAAATGATGAAATTATACAATTCCAATCTTCCCCAAAGTTGGATTCCCCTTAAAGTAGCCGAAGCGGCTAAATCAGGCAGTTATAAAGAATATGCAGGAAAATTATTTCAGCGTTCTGTCTGCGGGAACCCGGTCAGAACATACGACTTTATTGAAAAACTGAACAAAAAATCTGCAGAAAAATTAAGAAAAGATCCGGCTTATCAACTAGCCAACTCAATAACAGAATTTAATAAAACCCGGATCCGTCCGGAACTTTCTAAAATTGAGAAAGAACTTACCCGCCTCAACCGGTTGTGGTTGGCCGGTTTAATGGAAATGCAACCGGAGAAAACTTTTTATGCCGATGCAAATTCAACGCTGAGAGTGGCCTACGGACAAATCGGAGGGTATTCGCCTCAGGATGCCGTAGAATATCTATATTATACGACCTTAAAAGGAATTATGGAAAAAGATAATCCCGCTATATATGATTACAATGTACCTCAAAAATTAAGGGATTTGTATAAAGCCCGGGATTTCGGTCCCTATACGCAGAATGGAGAAGTTCCGGTCTGTTTTATAGCTAGTAACCATACTACAGGTGGAAACTCCGGAAGCTGTGTTTTAAATGCAGAGGGATATTTAATCGGCCTCAATTTTGACAGGGCCTGGGACGGAGTAATGTCCGATATGCAATATGATCCGGAAATATGCAGGAACATTGCCGTGGACATTCGCTACGTGCTTTTTATCATGGATAAATTAGCCGGTGCCAGTCACTTAATGGAGGAAATGGAGATAATGTGGTAATCCGGATAGGATTTACGATTTTGTTTTCAGAACACTATCGTAAATCCTGTTTCCGTTTTTTATTCTTTGCAAAGCATTCTCTTTTCTACTTTTTCCCAATCTACAATATTCCAGAAACTTTCTACATATTTCGCCCTTAAATTCTGTACATCCAGATAATAAGCATGTTCCCATACATCCAAATTTAAAATTGGTTTTTTGCCTTGAATAAGCGGATTTTCTGCATTTTTTGTCTGTACAATTTCCAATTTTCCATTTTCTCCGGCAATCAACCAGGCATAACCGGACCCAAATAGGGACACAGCGGCTTCTGAAAATTTCTTTTTAAAATCTTCCAAACTTCCAAAACTCTCTTCTATTTTTTCATTCAATTTTTTAGGAAGTTCTGCTTTCCCTTCTTTAGCCGGCCGAAGAGCTTCGAATTGAAAATAATGGTTGAATACCTGAGCCGAGTTATTGAATAATTTGCCGGAAGAATTCAACATGATTTCCTCTATCGTCCTATCTGCGAACTCCGTGTCTGCAATCAGCTTATTGGTATTTTCGATATACCCCAGCAGGTGTTTCCCATAATGGAACTGAACGGTTTGTTTACTCATATAGGGCTCGTAAGCGTCTTCCGGGTATAAAGGGGGTAATAACCGGAATTGATTATTCTGATCCTTTTTATTTACTTCTTTCGACAAAAGTAATACGCAGCTTGAAATTGATTTTTCCGTTTTCATATAGTACTATTTTAAATTAATTCTTCTGGTTCATTCTTTTTCTTTTAAACGCTATTGAGATCAGAAAGTTTCTTCTCTTTTATATAGAAGATGTTACCCATAATTATAAGCCCGACTTTATTTATGTTTTATAATAAATGATCAGATTTTTTTAATAGAAACCTATTTGAATTCATAATGTATTCCAGTTCTGTTCCGTCATCCGAAATTTCATTATTCAGTTTTTTATATGTACTTTTACCTTCAAAAGTATAAAATTCGTCCATTATGAAAAATACGTTTTTGAGTTTGAGAATATTCTTAGGAGTTATTTTAACCGTTTTGCTCACAGCTTGTCAGAAACAGGAATCTGCAGTTCCTTATTACCAGATCATTCCGGAAGAGGCGTACAATGTCTTTTCTGTAAAGGTAAATCAGATCGTGGAAAAAGCAGGGGGAGATCAAAATATAGTCTCATTCCTGGCCTTGTTTCAGAAACAACTGGATCAGGATATTGTCAGACAGCTGGAAGTAATATTGAAAAACGGACGGGAATACGGATTAAATCTGGAAGAAAACCTTTATATTTTTTCAGAATCTCTGGCTGGCCGCATCGGGGTGGTTGCAAAAGTTTCTGAGTATACTAAAACTGAAAAAGCTTTAAGAGATTTGGGATTTACGGTAGAAACGGATGCAAAGGGTTATCGGCATGCTGTTTTAAATCAACGTTTGGTGTGTTATTTTAATGAGTCTGTATTATTGTGTATAACCACTTTGAAAGGGGTTTCAGATATTGACAGTTATGCTGCCGGTTTAATGAATTTATCTCCGGAAAACAGCCTGAGTCGGCAGGAAGGGTTTGCAAAACTACGCTCCTCGGCAGAGGATATCGCTTTTCTGACGAAAAACCAGTTAGCAGGAGAAAATTATATGTTGTTTTCCCCGGAAATAAATCTTTCCAAGGTCGAAATATTAGGCGGGATACATTTTGAAAAGGGCTTGATAAATGCCTATTGTTCTTATTTCACTACGGACCGCAGTGTGCAGGATCAACTGTCGGAAAAATATAAATTCCTGAGAAAAGAAAAAAACGTTTTAGCAGATCTCTATCCGGCTTCTGCTCTATTGTATATGTCGACAAACCTGAACGGACCGAAAATCGCAGAAAATGTAGATAAATGGAACATCCGGAATCAGCAACAGAAAGCAGACTTACAAAAAATGTTGTCGGCTCTGGATGGCGAATGCGCTCTGGGTTATCTGAATATTTCCCCTATCGGAATACCTTCTGTATTGTTGTATGCAGAAGTTGGCAATAATTACCCATTAGAATACATAATTCAGTTAGTTGAAAGGGAATTCGGGAATTTCGTACAAGTAAGAAAGACGGGAAACGATAGGTATGAAATAAATGTTACAATGATGAATATGAATGTTTATACGGGAATAAAAAAGGGCCTTTTTTATATTACCAACGACAATTCAGTTTATAAAAATGTCGGGGAAAAAGTGGCTGATCCCCTGCGCAATTCACCCTATTTTACTCGTCTGGCAAACTCTTATATAGGAGCTTTTATGAATGTAGAATCTATAATAGAGTCCCCTCTTATTCAATTAAGTCTTTCTCAGTGGAAGCATGGTGCAGGAACTTTAATTTTACAACTTTTGTCCGAATGCAATAGTATAGAAGTCTGTCAGGAAAGTCCGGAAAAAGCTGTTTTACGTATATATTTGCAGAATAAAGAACAAAACAGTCTGAAAACCCTGCTGGAAGCAGCAAGAAAATAATTTAATTCCGTATTAAATGAAAGAGATTAGCTTATTGCAGGTTATCCCCGAAGTTTTTAGTCAGAGAGAAAAAAAAGATTCCGGAATATGGTATAAAAAGATTTCTTTTACGAAAGGAGAGGTCTGTTTGCTGGAAGCCGTTTCTGGAGCGGGTAAATCTTCGCTTTGCAGTTACCTGTACGGATACAGATCCGATTATCAGGGGACAATATATTTTGACGGGGAAGATATCCGGAATTTTTCGAAAGCACAATGGGCAGAATGGAGGAAAGTATCTTTAGGCATTCTTTTTCAGGAATTACGTCTTTTCCCCGAACTGACCGCCTGGGAAAATATTCTGATAAAAAATAACCTGACCGCTTATAAAACCCCTGAATGGATTGAAAATTGTTTTCATTTACTCGATATAGAAGACAAAAAAAATATTCCTGTAGCCAAATTATCGTTCGGGCAACAGCAAAGAATTGCATTTATCCGGGCTTTATGCCAGCCTTTTGATTTTATTTTATTAGATGAACCTGTCAGTCATTTGGATGTAAATAATAACCGGATTATCGGGGAATTACTTACAAAGGAAATAGAACAACAAGGGGCCGGAGTGATTGTTACTTCAATCGGAAATCCGCTGAATATTCAGTATGATAAAATTTTGCAATTATGAATTTGGTGTGGAAATTATTACGTCAGCACATCAGTAAATCGCAGCTGACGGGTTTTTTTGTTGCGAATCTGGCAGGTATGTTTATTGTATTGCTGTCTGTGCAGGTTTATTCGGACCTTCGCCCGTTATTCAGCGGAGGGGAAAGCTTTCTCAACAAAGATTATCTGATCCTCACCAAGAAAATAAATGCTTACAATTCGCTTGCAGGCAACGGGAGTATTTTTACTCCGGAAGAAATAGAAGAAATCAGGCAACAGTCTTTTGTCAGAAAGGCCAACGGATTTACACCTTCCGGATACGGAGTAACGGCAGGAATAAATATGGGAGGCCGGGGCTTTGCTACCGAAATGTTTTTTGAATCCGTTCCAGACGAATATGTTGATGTCACGACTACCTCCTGGAAATTTGATGCTGCAGAAGGAGTGATCCCGATAATTATTCCCCGGAATTATTTAAATCTTTATAATTTCGGATTTGCCCAGGCCCGGAATCTTCCCAAGCTTTCAGAAAGAGTAATCGGTTCTTTGCGCCTGCAGATAGAACTGAGAGGAAAGGAAAAACGTCAAAATTTCGAAGGACGCATTGTCGGATTTTCCGACCGCCTCAATACCATCCTGGTCCCCCAGCAATTTATGGATTGGGCTAACCAGACTTTTGCTCCGGAAAAACCTGTCGGTTTTTCCAGGTTAATTGTGGAAGCCGGGAATCCGGCGGATCCGCATATTGTTCATTATTTTAAAGGGAAAAATTACGAAACGGAAGACGGAAAATTGGATGCTGGAAAAACCATGTGGTTCCTCAATACACTGACCAGTGCTGTCATTGTAATCGGATTAATTATATGCGCCTTGTCTTTGTATATATTAATGCTGAGTATTTTTCTGCTATTGCAAAAAAACAACGTTAAACTTCAAAATTTAATATTGATTGGCTACCGGACCACTCAAATTGCACGGCCTTATCAAAATCTGACACTGGCCTTGAATGGAGTTGTTTTTTGTATTGCTTTAATTGCCGTTTTTCTGATGCGGTATTACTATATTGGTTGGTTAAAGGAAATCTGGCCCGATTTTGTTCCCGGAAGCAGCGGTTTGTTGTGGGGGATAGGAGTAACTTTGTTTAGTGTGGTCTCTTTACTGAATATAGTTGTCATCCGATCCAAAATAAATAAATTATAGCGAATAGGTCCGACCGGTACATAAACCTGCCGGCTGGGAAATAAAAACCGGGACCAGCGATTCTGCTGAAAAAAGACTTTGGTTAATCCCTCGGAAAGATAAATATTTCCGGGGGATTTTTGGGAAACAGGGGAAGGCAGTGCATCAGACGATTCTGAACGATAATCCGTAGTGGAGATCCGGCATCCGGAGTGTATAGGGGTGAAGAGAGAATAAAAAGCAGGATAGCGGTGTCGTTTTACTTTCTATCAGTTAGGAAATTCACAACCATTAGGCGAACATCCGGTCAGCTTTTTGAAAAGGTAGTTGAAGTATTGGATGGAGAGGAAGTCGAGGTCGGTCATGATTTGCTGCAGGGGGGGCAGCGTGGTTAGTTTGCATTTTGCTATTTCGATGCGTTTGATCTGGATGTAATTGTCGCGGATATGATCTGTTTTTTGTTTAAGCATGTCGCATAAACAGGCTTCCGACAGGCGAAGACGGTCAGCACAGTACTTAGCGTCAGGAAGGCCCCGGGACGCCGGAGTTCGATACAGATGTATTCTATACCATTGGTTTCCGCAACCGATAAATGGAGTGCTTCTTGCGGCCGATAGGAGAAGGACGTATTAGTCGGAGATATCCTTTTCAGAGGGGGGACTTCTTCCAGCAGTTCCGGCCGGAAAGCTACAATCCACCGACAGTCGAGGGAATTTTTATGTAAACAGCGGATTGGAACAGTCCCGGATGGCAGCATGTGAGTGTAGGCTGTAATCGTAATAGCGGCGTCCGAAGCAGGTTTTGTTCTCGGGGGGTATGATTGCGCAAAAGGAGAACATAGTACCCCTGCATACCAAGACCCGGAATGAGGGTAAGGGTATCTGTATCTTTGGAAAGGCCCGGACATATTTTTTCTTTTTGCATATATTTAGTATCGAGTTTGCGGGCACAATATGTTTATAATAAGAAAAGTTAGGCTGTCCTGATGCAGGAGTGAACAATTACGCTCTTTTCACTATGCTGCCGATGGGAAGATGGCTGCATTTAATCCGTCAAAGAAACCTGAAATGTGGTAAGAATATCAGTAAATTAGGTATAAAGCCTCTGCCTGGAATGGTGTATTTTTGTATCAGAAATAATAAAAAGAATATAAGATGAAAAAGAATTTAGGAAATACACTTGCTCTTTATCCTACGCCGGCCGTGGTTGTCGGCACGATGGTCAACGGAAAACCGAACTGGGTGCTGGTGGGACATCTGGGCATTATCGGGCACGACCGTATTTTGGTGTCACTGGCTAAGGTGCATTATACGAATCAGGGGATTAAAGCTACCGGACGGCTATCGGTGAATATCATCGACGATAAGTTGCTCCAACGTGCGGATTATGTAGGTTGCGTAAGCGGCGCAAAGGTGGATAAGTCGAAAGTGTTCGATTATCATACCAGTGAAAACGGTACGCCGATAATCGACGATTCGCCGCTGGTGTTGGACTGTGAAGTGGTAGATAACTACGAAACGGATACTTTCGACAGCTTTATCTGCCGTATTTCAGCTACTTATGCCGAGGAAACCGTACTTGGTGAGAACGGAAAGATCGATTACGGGAAACTGAAACCGATTCTGTTTGAGATGCCGACCTATTCGTATCTGCGGACGGGCGAAGTGGTGGCTAAATGTATGACTTTAGGAAAAGAGTTGAAAGAGAACCGATAAATTAAACCAAATAAAAAGAGAGAGTATGCCATCGATAACAATGGAACTGGTAAAAATGAGCAAAGAAAAGAAGGCTCAGCTGGTAAAGGAAGTAACGGAATCGACTTCCCGGATCACGGGTTTGCCGGAGCAGACTGTTTTCGTATTTATCAAGGAGAATGAACCCGAAAATGTGGGCGTAGGCGGTGTGCTTTTGCCTGACCTGAAGAAATAGTTTTTCGGCCATGAACAGCTTAAAGGTATTGTTGGTAAACGGTAGTCCGCATAAAGAGGGCTGCGTGTTTACAGCCCTGACGGAAATTGCCGGAGTGCTGAAAGCGGAAGGGGTGGAATCCGACATCTTCTGGGTGGGCAATGTACCCGTTGCGGGGTGCATCGGCTGCGGAGCCTGTATCGGCAAAAGAAAGTGTTTCAGAAAGGATGTGGTTAATGATTTTGTAGCCCGGATGGACGAATACGACGGGTTTGTTTTCGGAACGCCTGTCCATTATGCCGGAGCAAGCGGAGCGATGACTTCGTTTATGGACCGCCTGTTTTTTATCGATGAGTTTAACGATGAGCATTTCGCCGGAAAACCTGCGGCGTCCATCGCTACCTGCCGTCGCAGCGGCGGTACGGCGGCACTCGATCAGATAAATAAGTATATGACGGATTGCAATATGCCCCTCGTACCCTCGCAATATTGGAACATCGTGCATGGGAATACTCCGGAGGAAATCCGCCGTGATGCGGAAGGGCTGCAAACGATGCGCACGCTTGCACGGAATATGGCATGGCTCTTGAAGTGTATCGAAGCGGGACGGGCTGCCGGAGTTTCTTTTCCTGCACACGAAGTGCATACTATGACCAATTTTATTCGTTAGTTTTTTGTTTCAGCAGTAATAAAATAAGGAGGAATATAAAATGAAAAAGCAACCTTTAATAGCATTAGGAACCTGGTCGTGGGGTACAGGAGCGGTTGGCGGTGACCAGGTATTCGGGAATCATCTGGGAACGGAAGAATTGAAGTCCGTATTCGATGCAGCGATGGCAAACGGCCTGAATCTCTGGGATACGGCAGTGGTATATGGTATGGGAGCCTCGGAGACGGTGCTCTCTTCGTTTACAAAAAACTGCAAGCGGGAAGAGGTGCTGATCTCTACCAAGTTTACACCACAGATTGCCGGCAATTCGGCAAACCCCGTAGCCGACATGCTGGCCGGAAGTCTCGAACGCTTCGGGACGGATTATATCGATGTGTACTGGATTCACAACCCGGCAGATGTAGAAAAATGGACTCCCCTTCTCGCTCCGCTGGTAAAGGAGGGAAAAGTGAAGCAAATCGGAGTTTCCAACCATAATCTGTTCCAAATCAAACGGGCGGAAGAGATACTGTCGAAAGAAGGGATACACATTTCGGCCGTTCAGAATCATTACAGTCTGTTGTACCGTTCGTCGGAAAAGGCCGGCATCCTGGACTACTGCAAGGAAAACGGCATAGTTTTCTGGGCATACATGGTGCTGGAACAGGGTGCGCTGAGCGGGAAATACGACACTTCCCATCCGCTGCCGGAAGGCAGTCAGCGCGGTGCGACCTATAACCCGCTGCTTCCTCAAATCGGGAAACTTGTGAGCGTTATGCGCACGGTGGGCGATCGTTACGGCATCACCCCGGCACAGGTAGCCCTGGCCTGGGCTATTGCCAAAGGAACCACTCCGATTATCGGGGTGACGAAAACCACCCAGGTACAGGATGCCGTGCAGGCTGCGGGAATCGTTCTGACAGAGACCGATGTAAGGGCCATTGAGGATGCGGCCGAAAGTACAGGCGTGGACACAAGGGGTGCATGGGAAATGCCAATGATTTAAAAAAGGGATAGGACGATGAAACGATATGCGGTTGTTATTTTGAATCTGTTTTTAGCAGGTACGGCTATGGCACAACAGGCAATGGATGTACACAGTCACACTGTTTTACCGGAGTTCACGGCCTTGTTGGAACAGCATGATGCGGCACTGGAAGAGACGTTCCCTTTGCCTGCCTGGGATGTCGCTTCACACCTGAAGTTTATGGAGAAAGCGGGTATCGGGACGAGTGTGCTTTCGATGCCTGCCCCCCAGCCTTATTTCGGGGATACAGAGGAGTGCCGCCGTGCCACACGGGGGTACAATGAAGCCTGCGCCCGGCTGAAAGCGGAATATCCCGGCAAATTTCTGTTTTGCGCTTCGCTTCCTTTGCCGGATGTAGATGCGGCTATCCGGGAGGCGGTTTATGCCCTCGATACGCTTGGCGCAGACGGCATTAAACTGGCAACGAACAGCCGGGGGCAATATGTCGGCGACGCTGCACTCGACCCGTTGATGGAGGTACTGAACGAGCGCGGAGCTGTCATACTCCTGCATCCGCATAAACCGGCTCCGGTAAATGAAGGAATTATCGCTACCGCACCGCTGGCCATTTACGAATATCCGGCCGAGACAACGCGCACAGTGATCAATATGATTTCGCGCAATGTGCCTGCCCGTTATCCGAAGCTAAAAGTAGTGGTGCCGCATTGCGGTTCGTTCCTGCCGCTGGCGATTCCCCGCATGAAAGCGGTTCACCCCGTGATGCAGGCAAAAGGATTTATGGAACCGATAAATTGGGAAGCAAACCTCCGCAATCTCTACTATGATCTGGCAGGAGGTGCTACGCCTGAAGTGGTGAAAACCTTGCTGACGATTACTACACCGGAACATCTGCTCTACGGTTCGGACTATCCTTACCAGCCGGAGCGTGTGCTGACTGCCGGACTGGCAGGGATGCGGAGATGGATCAAAGAGGACGCAACCCTTGCGCCTTATGTGGAGCAGATCCTGTACGAAAATGCAAATTACTTATTCCGTAAATGATAGTATATGAACAGGCGGAAATTCTTAAAACGCACAGTGGCAGTTGCCGCAACCGCCCTGCTGGCGAAAACGGCATCTGCCGGCAAGTGGATTGCAGGGACAGCGGGACTGCCTGCGGAAACTTTAAAATCAAAGAAAATGAATATAGTCGTATTGACCGGCAGTCCCCGCCGCAATGGGAACACGAATTATCTGGCCGAACAGTTTATCAAAGGGGCGGAGGAGAACGGGCATACCGTTTTCCGCTTTAATTGCGCCGAACATAAAGTGGCCGGGTGTATAGCTTGTAACCGTTGCGGGATGGACGGCGAATGTGTGCTGAAAGATGATTTTTCCATTGTCCGCCCTCATCTGGTCGGGGCAGATATGGTGGTGTTTGTGACACCCATGTATTATTTCGGTTTTTCTT
>JAEXFF010000403.1 GCA_023400335.1 Bacteroidota bacterium | reverse complement strand
GTCTGATACAGAAGTCCGAACCGAGTAAACCGATTATTTTCCTGTTTAAATGTTTTTTATACATTTTGTTGACATATTCCAGGTCGATAAGGGCAATGCATATTTTTTTCAGTTGAACGGGCCCCAGTTGAAAGCTTTCTGTATGCATAACCTGAACATCGTTGATTTCTCCGGTAATGCTGCCCGATTGAATTTTTATTTCTTCATCGGGCTCAGGGGGATTGGGGAATAACTGGCGGTCAGCAACTGTAACGGAAGCACCTGTATCAATAATCATGTCTCCTGCGATGCCGTTAATGGCAACCGATACCAGAATATGATAGCTATGGTCTTCCAGCTCAACTATCTCAATAGGTACTGTAATCGGAACGGTTTTTTTTCTTCTCATTTTGTTGTCGCAATAGTGGGGAAAAGTTGGCGGGCTTAAATAAGGAAGCCGTGGGCAAGGAAACAGATGGCAGTGTTTTTTGCTCACGGCTTTACGATTTCTTTTCCGGATTCATTTCGAATTCAGAAATAGAAGATATCAGAACATTTTCATGTCATCCAATACTTTCATAACGTTCTTAACGGCAGCGGCGGATTTTTCCAATAGTTGCCTTTCGTCATCGTTTAATTTAACTTCGACGATTTTTTCAATACCGTTTTTACCCAGGATAACGGGTACGCCCAAATAAATATTTTCCATACCGTATTCTCCGTTCAGCATGGCACAAACCGGGAATACTCTTCTGGAATTCCGGATAATAGCTTCCACCATCTGTGCAGCAGCAGCTCCGGGAGCATACCAGGCAGAAGTACCCATAAGTTTAACTAATTCACCTCCTCCGACTTTTGTCCTTTCGATGATCGCATTTAATTTTTCTTCATCAATTAACTCCGTCACGGGAATGCCTGCAACAGTTGTATAACGGGGGAGCGGAACCATTGTATCTCCGTGTCCACCCATTAATAAAGCCTGAATGTCTTTCGGGGAAATGTTTAAAGCTTCAGCCAAGAAAGCTTTGTAACGGGCTGTATCCAAGATCCCGGCCATACCGAATACCCGTGAAGAGTCGATTTTAGCTGTCAGATAGGCACAATAGCACATTACATCCAAGGGATTGGAGACAATGATAATTTTGGCATCCGGAGAATGTTTGATAATGTTTTCTGTTACAGATTTCACAATACCGGCATTCGTTGAAATTAAATCATCACGGCTCATACCTGGTTTACGCGGCAGGCCGGAAGTAATTACAACTACTTCTGAATTCTGGGTTGCCGTATAATCATTGGTGACCCCTTTAATGCGGGTATCATACATATTAATAGGAGCTGTTTGCCACATATCCAAAGCTTTCCCCTCGGAAACACCTTCCTTAATATCCAAAAGAACCACTTCATTGACAATGTCTTTCTGAGCAATACAGTTCGCGCATGTTGCACCAACATTACCTGCTCCAACAACTGTTACTTTCATTTTGAAATAATTTTTATAGTTATACGTAAGATTTTTATCTTTTTTAGATCCCTTTCTTATCGACGTCAAATTTAGGCCTTTTTTTTAATATCCGCTAATAATATTAGAGAATTTTTTCTTTAATTTTTTTAGCATTTAATGTCTTTTTTTGGAAATAAAGGAACCAAAGCGGAAGTAGGGTTCCTTTTAAAATGCTGGAAAGGGTTATACTCCACCAAATCCCGTTTAAACCGAGGGAAGGAAAAGAGCAAAGATACCAGGCCAGCGGGATTCTGGCTCCGGTAAACAGTATGCCTGTAAGAGAGGGAGGAATCGTACGTCCGCATCCGTTAAAAGCGCCTTGGGTAACGAGTTCTGTAACCATGAAAAGCTGGGATAATGCCAGTATTTTCAGATAAGTTCCTCCTGCTTCCACGGCTTCTGCTTCGGGAATAAATATACTGAAAATTTCCCGGTTAAAGAGGAAAAAAAGAATGCCGGCTCCGAGTCCTATACTGCCTGCAATATACAAGGTAAGCCGGTATCCTTTGCGGATGCGTTCGTATTTTCCGGCTCCGAAATTCTGACCGACAAAGGCAGCTAAAGCTGTGGAAAAACCAGTAGCCGTCATCCAGGAAAGGGCTTCTATCTGAGAGCCTATGCTTTGGGCTGCTACTCCAATGGCTCCCCAGCGGGCTGCCAAAGCAGCAAGTGTCAGAGAAAACATCGAAAATAAAGCATTTTGCAGACTGACGGGTAAGCCTAAAAAAATAATCCGGCCGGCCGTTTTTTTCTTTAAAGAAGTAAATAAATGCATTTTTCCTAAAGGAAAACGATTGGAAAATATCCGGTAAGCAAAGAAAGAATACACGATCAGCTGGGCCAGAACGGTAGCTATTGCTGCTCCTGCAGTCCCCAAACGAGGGAAGGGCCCGTAACCGTAGATAAATAACGGGTCGAGTACTATATTGGCCACTAGACCGATTGCTGTAATCCGGAAAGGGGTTTTACTGTCTCCTTGTCCGTTATAAATACCGCTGAAGGTATTATTATTAAACTGGAAAAAGATACCGGGTGCAACAATTTGCAAATAATTTACGGATAGTGAGGAGATAGAAGTATCAAATTTAAAGAAGCTGATGAGAAAATGAGCGGAGACATAGGTAAAAATAGCATAGCCCAGGCCAATCAGAGCAGAAAGTGTGAGGGCATGATTGGCATAGATGGCAGCCCTTCCTGTATCCCGGGCTCCGATGGATTGTGAAACGGTAATTTCTGCACCGGTTTTGGTCATATAAGAGAGGGCATTGGAAAGCCATACGAAAAATCCCGCCGCCCCGACTGCAGCAACCGCATTACTACCTAAATGTCCCAGCCATAACATATCCGTCATGCTGTATGCCATCTGTATGAAAGAAGACGAAATCAAGGGAACCGCCATAACATACAGATTACGGACGATGTTCCCCTGAGTAAGATCCGTTATTTTTCTCATAAGACGATTTTTCAGTGTGGCTGCAAAGTTAGGAAATTATTGAAAACTGAAAGTTGAAAATTAAGATTTACTTTGTACTTTTGAGCCTCTTTTGTATAGAACGTTGCGTATGGAAACATTTGTTATGTAATTTATTGGAAGTGTTTGTTTAGTATGAAGCATAAATTAAAACTGAAAAGAAATGAAAAAAAATATTGTGGTTATTGCAGGGGGGAATTCTTCCGAATATGAGATTTCTATCAAATCCGGTCATCACATTTATGCCGAAATAGATGGAGAACGGTTTAATAAGTATCTGATGATTTTGAGGGGGAGGGACTGGCAGGTTGAATATAACGGACAGAAATATAAGGTTGATAAAAATGATTTCTCTTTTGAATATGAGGGACAAAAGATCGCTTTTGAATATGCTTATATCACAATTCACGGAAATCCGGGAGAGAACGGAATGCTGCAGGGATATCTGGATATGATGGGAATTCCTTATTCAACCTGTTCCACCTTAGGCGAGGCCCTTACTTTTGATAAATACACTTGTACCAACTATTTGCAGGCATTTGGCATTCCTACTACAAATCCGGTTATTTTATTCCGGGGAAAGCAGTATGACCGGGAAGCTGTTTTGAAAGCAGTAGGGCTGCCCTGTTTTGTAAAACCGAATGCAGAAGGGTCCAGCTTCGGGGTTTCGAAAGTGAAAACAGCCGAGGCTTTCGATGAAGCTCTGGCTAAAGCTTTTGAAAAATGTCCGCAGGTCCTTGTTGAAGCTTTTGTAGACGGGACCGAATTTACTTGCGGATTATATAAAGCAAAGGGAAAGAAAGTAATTTTTCCTGTAGCCGAGGTCGTACCTAAAAAAGAGTTTTTCGATTATGATGCAAAGTATGATGCCAGTCTGTCGGATGAAATTATCCCGGGACGTTTTCCGGATGAAATTACAGAAAAAATACAAGAAATGACTTCTGAAATATATGATATACTGAGATGTGAGGGAATTGTCCGGGTAGACGGATTTGTTCAGGGGGATGATGTCATTATGCTGGAGGTAAATACTACGCCTGGTATGACAGCCAACAGTTTCATTCCTAAAATGGTGAAAGCTGCGGGAGCCCGGTTAAAAGATGTCCTGACAGAGATTATCGAAGAGAAATTGTAAAAACAGTTCTCTATTCACTAAAAATAGCATATCCCTCAAAACGGTATGCTATTTTTTTGTCTTTCCATGCAAAGCAAATTAAAAATAAGAATAATGAAGCGAAAACTGGGGAAAATAAAAGAGGGAGTGAAAATCATAATAAGTTGATTTTCACTCCCTCTGGTGAACTCGGCGGGAGTCGAACCCACAACCTCTTGGGCCGTAACCAAGTGCTCTATCCATTAAGCTACGAGTCCGTTGCTTTGTAAAGCGGTGCAAATATAGAGGAGAGATTTTTATTTTGCAAGTTTTTTGTTGTTTTTTTTGAAAGGAAGCATTTTGGTGTTGTAAAAATAACAAAATTAGCAGAAGAACACTTAAATGATTATATTTGTCAATAGATTGGAAATGTATGGGAGTATGAAACAGATTTTTAAAGGTATTTTTCATCGGATGAAAGTGAGCGCTTTGTTAAAGAAAATGGAGGAGACGAAACGGGATAAAGAATTTCACAATGCGGATACGATGAAAACAGCATTGATCTTTTGGGTTGCTAATGCACAGGATTCAGAATGGATAAAGACATTGACCAAAGAGTTGAGAGGAGTGAAAATTGATAAGCTATGTTTTGTTCCGGATTCTTTTTCTTATACTCCTCATAAGGATGTTGTATATATCCGGAATGAAGATTTGGGGTTCGGAGGGAAAATATTGAATACAGGTGTTTACCCTATGTTGAGCACTCCTTACGATTTGTTGCTGGATCTGTCTGACCGTTCGTCTGCTTTGATCGATTATATTTTAAAAACATCTTTGGCTAAATGTAAAATCGGAAAGGTAAAAGCTGATTTTGAGTCGGATATTATGCTGGAGGGGGTCCGGGATACTGGAGAACTGGTCGCAGGAATTGTACAGGTTTTATCGGAATTAAAAAAATATTGATATGAATTTTTACACGGGTACTGGTGTCGCTTTAGTGACTCCGTTCAATGAAAAAGGAGAAATTGATGAGGTTTCGTTGCGTCAATTGGTCCGGGAAGTGGTTCTCGGAGGCGTGGATTATCTGGTTGCATTGGGTACGACTTCTGAGGCGGTAACTTTAACGGCAGCCGAACGTTCTGAGGTGTTGACGATTATTTTGGAGGAAAACAATGGCCGTTTGCCCGTAATGGTTGGTATAGGCGGTAATAATACGGCAGAAGTGATGAAGAATATTGAGGCGTTTCCAGGTATTCAGAAATATTGTGCCGTATTGAGCGTAACGCCTTATTATAATAAACCCTCTCAGGAAGGATTATATCGGCATTTTAAAACGTTAAGCGAAAATTCACCTATACCTGTTTTTTTGTACAATGTCCCGGGACGTACGGGGGTCAATATGACGGCGCAAACCGTTATACGGCTTGCTCAGGATTGTCCGAATATTGCCGGAATAAAGGAAGCCAGCGGGAATTTTGAACAGGCCACTGCGATCCTGAAACTTAAAAGAAAAGATTTTGCGGTCGTTTCCGGAGATGATGGATTGACATTGCCCTTGATGGCGATCGGTATGTGCGGTGTAATTTCAGTAGCTGCGAACGTTTGTCCTGTTGAATTTTCGACTTTGGTTCGTCTGGCAAATGAAGGTAATTTTAAAGCTGCGGCAGACATACATCTTCAGTTAGCCGGTTTATGTAAGGCTTTGTTTGCAGAAGGAAATCCGACCGGAATAAAAGCTGCATTACAGATAAAGGGAACGATCCGTCATAATTATTTACGGCTACCCTTGGTGGCTGCCAGTGAAGAATTGTGCCGGCATTTGAAAACTTTGCTTCAGGAATTATAAAGAGGACCTTTTTCAAATCTTTTTTCACGAACAGGTAAATGCTTTACAGAAGGGAAAATGCGGGAAATTTCGTTTATTTCTCTTTAATCCCGGCTTTAGGTTATGATTTTAAGAGCAGCAGGCGGAGGGAGAGAGAAGCCTTCAGTCCGGGTTTCCTGTTGATTGTTTTGTGCCTTAACGGAAAACCGAACATCCTTTCCGGTTTTAATCGATATAGCCGGGACGGGAACGGTTGATTCTTTTGTTCCGGTTGATCCGGAAACGGATTCCCGCATAACCGAGAGTCAGGATGATCGGTAAGAAAAAATTGAAGTATTTCAGGAAATTCTTGGCATACTCGTCAATGGGCTCCAGGGTGGCGAAAGTTGTAAATTTATTCCGGAGCTTAATCAGACCGGAATTATCTGCCAGCCATTCAATCGAATTAATAGCAAAATTGATATTGTCTGTACGCAGGGGATGTGCAAATATCCCGACATCGTTAATCAGGAAGTCGGCATCTGTTATCGTCACGATAGCGCTGTTGTTGTCTTCATTGGTCAGCAAAGCGGCTACAATATTATGTGGACTGTTGAAATCCCGGCGTGTCCATTGTTTTTGCAGGTTGAAAAAAATCGGGGCTTGTTGCCTGCCGGAAATAGAAGAAGTCGTGGCCAGAGGTGTAAAAATATACGTTGAATTCGTCTTGACCTGTTGAATACTGCTGGCAAAAGGTAATAATATGGCATTTAAACCATGGGTGATAGTGTGTTTGCTGAAATTGGTAATGATAGGGAGATAAGGAAAACTGACGCTGCTTTGATAACTCATAAAACCATTATGCTGGTTTACAGTAATCGTACCACAATTATTGTCTACGACAAAGTCATAGAGAATTTTTAATCCTTTTGTTTCCAGAAGGTCTTCTATACCTGTCCAGTTAATAAAGCCGTTATTCTGACTTTCGTTAATTTGCCCTACTGCATGGTTGAGGGCCACGAATAATCTTCCTCCGTTACCTAAATATTTGTCGATCTGCTCTCTTTCATAGGGGCTATAAACATCTTTCGGATCGATAATACACAGAACATTGTATCGTTCCAGCTCAGCAGTAGAGAACAAATCAATAACCGAAATATCTGTCAGATGAGACAATTCATTGATCAGTTGGGGCATTTGTCCCAGAGAAGCTTCCCGGTGGCCTTTAATGAATCCGATACGGGGTTTTAAAGTATCCGAACTTTGTTTTAAAAGCCGAGTAATTTCGTATTCTAAAGGGGTATTGTGATTGATAAAAGGGATGACGCTTTGTTTATTACCTACATGAAAAACAGCTCCCATAAAAATATTCTGAATTTTTTCCAGATCCCTTTCGCTGATTTCCATCAGAAGGGGCTGAATCCCTGCTTCTATAGCCTTTTGCCCCGTTTGTTCATTATTAGGATGTAGGATATTAATATTAAAATTAGCATTACTCAACGATTTATATTCTTTCAACAAATAGACAAATTCTTTCGCCAGCTTTTTTAAATCCTGCGGTAAATCTTCGGTTACATAAAAATCCACAGTGATGGGATCAAGCGTATTTTTTACAACAGTTTTACTTACTTTACTCAGGGAATAACGATTATTGGATGTAAAATCAATCCGGATAAATACGAAAGACATTCCGATATTTACCAGAAGGATGCAGAGGATGATATATATATTATTTCGTATAAGCTGTTTCATGAAATAGTCTTAAAACCGGGTTTTGCAAATAAATAATTTCGATAAGGACAAAAAGAGTACAATTACTGAAATAAAGTATATAAAATCCCGGGAGTCTAAAATCCCCCGGGAAAGGGAATCAAAATGTTCGGAGATAGATAAATACGTAAATAAACCTGCCAGAAATCCGGAACCAATTTGCTGGGCTAAAATGCCGAATAGCAATTGAAAACAAAGTCCGATCCCCAGGCTAATAAAGAATGCTGTTACCGGAGTTTTGGCGAAAGAAGAGGCAAAAATGCCTATGCTGATGTAACAGGAACTGATGCAGATCAAGCCGAAGTAACCTAAAATAACCGCTCCGTGATCGATATGTCCTAAAAAAGCCATGGTGAAGTAATAAGGTAAAGTTAAAACTAAAGCGATCAGAATGATAAAAAGCTGTGACCAGAATTTCCCTGCGATGAGTTGATTCGTCCGTATCGGTTTTGTCAATAAAAGTTCCAGGGTTCCATTCTTCTTTTCATCGGCTATCGACTTCATGGTTAAGGCATGGATGAGGAAAAAAGTCGTCCAGTTAATTACTGTGAAAAAAGGCATCATATTTGCCTGTCCCAGGGAAAATATATTCGATACGGATAACCAGCAGATAAATCCACAGATACAAAAGAATAAAAGATAACCCGTATAAATGCTCCAGGAATTGAAAGCATTGTTGAGCTCTTTGCCTATGATTATTTTAATGGTTCTCATATCGTTTAAAACAATAGACTCGATGATAAGCAGATTAATTTTGTGTCACTTGCTGAAAAATATCTTCCAACCGTTTTTCTACCGGGATCAATTCTTTTATATACCATTGCCGGGTTTCACAAATATGGAATATTTCCTTTTCAATGTTATTTTTACGCGAAGTTTGAATCCGGAAACTATTTTCTCCCGTAATTTCGATATCTTCTAAATTTTCCAGAGTTGTCAACGTTTCGTAAATCGTGTTCGTATCTCCTCCTTTAATCGTAATTTTGAGTAATTTGTCCGTACTGGATTTACGCAATTCAGAAGAAGTCCCGTCTGCTACGATTTTCCCCTTATTGATAATCAATACCCGGTCGCAGGTCGCTTCTACCTGTGCCAGAATATGAGAACTGAGGATAATTGTTTTTTCTTTTCCGATCGATTTAATCAATTCCCTGATCTCAACAATTTGATTCGGATCCAAACCGGTTGTAGGTTCATCTAGGATAATTACATCCGGGTCGTGAATTAAAGCCTGTGCCAGTCCGACGCGTTGTTTATATCCTTTCGAAAGTTCCCGTATGTTTTTTTGTTTTTCATTTTCCAGTCCGCACATCCGCAACATATCCAGTACCCGGGCTGTAATTTTATAATGAGGAATATTGTGTATTTTGGCAATGAAAATCAGAAAGTCAATGACGTTCATTTCGTCATATAAGGGATTGTGTTCCGGAAGGTAACCAATATGCTGCTTGATTTTAGACGCATGCTTCCGGATGGAATATTTTCCTATTTGTACATTTCCCGTATCCGGGAATAGGAAACAGCTGATGATTTTCATTGTCGTCGTTTTCCCGGCTCCATTGGGTCCTAAAAATCCCAATATTTCCCCCTTTTTCACCTGGAAAGAAATATTGTCAATAGCCTTTTGCGGACCGAATGATTTCGACAAATTTTCTACTACAATATCCATAAAGCTGCTTTTAGATTGATACAAATATAATTACGGCAAAGCATAAATGGACTGGTTTAACAAACTTTAACCGCCCTCCGGCTCTTCTTAAAAAAGAAATTAAATTTTATAGATTCAAGTGGGAAAATGCAGGGAATTGTTCCTTTTTGTTTGTAAAAAGTATAAATAAAAGTAACAAAATTTATAACTATTTCATGAGAAATGATTACCGGGAGTAAGCTTATATGAGAAAAATAAAGGGAAAATACGATTTTTGGAACTTTTGCTTTAAAAGACAGAATGAAATAAGTTTAAATAAAGCTGTCCAAAAACTCTTTTCTTCTGACAATAACCGGACATTTCCCTTAAAATTCCGATGAGTACTTTACTACAGGACGGGAAAATTATAATTTCCCTTTCTTCTTTCTATAAAGGCAGAACCTATCGGGACCAGGATGTCTGGAAACTGACATTTGCCGGTAAAGAATTTTTGGACAACTTCCTGTTTATGACACAAAATAATGAATTCGCTTTGGTATACAGGAATCCTCTATTCGTTTAAATACGAACGGTCTGAAGACTCCCGGATTAAAAGTTCACAATTTACGACTTCTTCCCGGACTTGTGCGTGTTTGGGATTTAAAATCTGCTCAAAAAGTAATTCGGCAGCTATTTCTCCGATTTTTTCGGGAAATTGATTCACTGTACTGACCGAAGGATTCATATAGCGGGAACGTTTGGTATTGGAGAAACCGAATACAGCAATGTCTTCCGGTATTTTCAATCCTTTTTCTTTTATGGCTTCAATGGCGCCTATAGCCATGTCATCATTGATCCCGAAAATAGCGTCCGGAATATTTTTTAAGTTTAATAAACGGCTGGTTGCCTCTTTAGCAGACTTTACAGAAAAATCTTCGCATCTGACGATATAATCCGTGTTGATTTCCAGCTTGTTAATCGTCATCGCTTTCAGGTATCCTTTCATGCGGTTTTTGCCGATGGACATGTGTTCCGGTCCGGTAAGAAGGGCGATTTTTTTCGCTCCGCCATGGATGAGATGCTGGACAATTTTATATGCGGCATCTGCATCGTCTGCAATGACTTTGGAAACATCCAGCTCTTTGGTCGTCCTGTCGAACAAAACCAGCGGAATCCCTTGATTCTGTATGTTTTTAATATGCTCGTAAGAGCTGGTTGCTTTTGAAATGGAAAGGATAATTCCATCGGCCCGGTTGGCCAGAAAGACGTCGATATTTTTCTTTTCTTTTTCAAAGCTTTCATTTGAAGAAGCTACCAGTACATTATAACCGTATTTATCGGCTACTTCTTCCACTTTTTTGACGACAGTTGCAAAAAAAGTATTTACGATTTGCGGTACGACAATACCAATCGTATGGCTTTTGTGAGTTTTCAGTGCTACTGCAATGGGATTGGGTTTATAACCCAATTCTTTGGCAAGGGTCTGGACTCTTTTCCGGGTTTGCTGGCTGATTTCCGGATTGTCTTTTAATGCACGGGATACCGTGGATACGGAAATATTTAGTTTCGCAGCTAAATCTTTAATGGTGATTGCTTTTTGTGTCATATTGGTTTGTTTTAATCGTTTTACGTTTCAGTTTGGGGTTCGGTTTCTGTTTCTTTTTTGAGTTTTGGATAAGCAATCCTGGAATGATAGATATTGGCCAGCATTTCCGTAAAAACTCTTTTAACAATAGCTATATCCCTGAATGTAATATCTGAATTTTGAAAGCGGCCGTCTTTTACTTGTCCATCAATGATATCATTTACTAATTTACTGATGTTCTCTTCCGTTTTTTCCTGGAGTGTGCGGGAAGCTGCTTCTACGGCGTCAGCCATCATGACGACGGCGCATTCCTTACTGACCGGATCGGGACCGGCATAAGTAAACAAAGACTCATCTATAGCTTTGTCCGGATATTTATTTTTAAAAGAGTTATAGAAATATTTTACCTTACTTTTACCGTGATGGGTCCGGATGAAGTTGACAATAGTTTCCGGTAAATTATATTTTTTGGCAAGTTCGACGCCTTTGGTAACATGATTGATGATATGCTGTGCACTTTCGTCAAATTCACATTTATCGTGAGGGTTGATTCCTCCTGTCTGGTTTTCGATAAAAAATATCGGTTCGTATGATTTACCAATATCGTGATATAAAGCTCCTGTACGGGTAAGTAAAGGATTCCCCCCAATCCGGTAAATAGCTTCTTCGGCAAGGTTGGCTACCATAAGAGAGTGCTGGAAGGTACCCGGGGCTTTCTTGGTTAAAGAACGCAAAGCCGGATGATTGGGATTCGATAATTCAATCAGCGTGATTTCTGACGTGAGTCCGAAGATCCGTTCAAAAATATAAATAACAGGATAACTGAGACTTAAAAGTAAACAATTTATAAGTAACCAAAGTATGCCAAAGGCATGCGTCAGTTCAATCTCTCCTTCCTGACTCAGGATAAAAGCAATATATACTGCCGTATAAGTGATAAAAATGAGGAAAATGGAAAGAAATAACTGCCCCCTACGTTGCAATTGTGCCAAACTGAAAATCGCTACGATTCCGGCTGCGACCTGCATGAAAAGATACATATAGCTGTTGGGGGCAAAATAAGAGATAAGAAGGGAGGTCCCTAAAAGCATATATAAGGCTGAACGGCTGCCTACCAGGATGTTGACGATAATGACAAAAAATAAAACAGGCAGAGCCAGCATATTGATATTTTGATAAAATCCGATACTTCCCAGAGCAACGGTGGCCAGAAAAGAGCCGTAAAGGAAAATAAATTCCTTGTTGTTGTAAAAAATCCGTTTTTTGGAGTAGTAAAAGAATATGGAGAATATCATCAGGGCCGTTAACGTTAAAATGACTTGTCCTCCTAATGTGCGTAAATTACTTACCGGTGATCCTGTATTATGCCGGTATTCTTTTTTTAACGAATTGAG
Source organism: Bacteroidota bacterium (assembly GCA_023400335.1). GTDB lineage: Bacteria > Bacteroidota > Bacteroidia > Bacteroidales > Marinifilaceae > Culturomica. The sequence goes on along the minus strand of JAEXFF010000403.1, from coordinate 12,543 downwards.
AAGTTTTATTTTTTCGGGAGTGACAAGTTCCCTTTTGGCAATTATCACTTCTCCGTTTCTGACGAGTCCTTGCGTGAGGCTGATATTTTTGAGCTGGTTCAGAAGCTGAAGGTTTGTTTTAGAAACATCAAATTCCAGATTCGGCTGAATATAATTGTTCAGGTTCAAACTCAATATATGTTCTTTCGTGCTTTGCGGAAGACTGGAGGAATTGATCCATTCTGTCAGCGTCGAATAGGCCTTTTTTAAGGTATACGTTTTTTGGAAATCGACATCTCTACCGATATTGTTATTGACGATTTTAATCGTCCTGAGGTTTTCTGCCGTTAAGTTTTCCGGTAATTGTAAAATCCCGGCGTTGTAAAGGAGGGCTAATTTCTGCTGCAGATTTTCCAACGTCTGAGCTGTCGCCGGATTTTTATATTTGTCGAGGGCCGTTGCAAATTTATTGAGCTGGTAGGTTTTTATCTCCGGATTCAGATTGAAAATCGGGGTTTGTTCTTGTGTGATTTTTTCCCTGTCTTGAGCTAATTCAGCTTCCGTTTTATAGATCGGGAAATCGAAAGGAGCATAAAGTGTTTCATATCTCCAGGGCATTCCTTTCTGGAATTCATATTGAAATATTCCGGCTTTGGGAAAAAGGAAGACAATTATGCTGCATACGATCAGTATAACAATAATCCGTGAAACGATATAGAGTTGCCTTTTGCGTTTTCTGTCCGACATGATTAAAAATCAAAAATTTCCAATTAGCGACTAAAGATATAAAGATTTTATAAAAAAAAGGTTCCGATTGAGAACCTTTTTTTCGTTTTACTGGATGCCCGCAATATCCATATCTCTGTTCAGTTTTTTTATCAATCCTTGCAGGACTTTTCCCGGACCGATTTCCAGGAAAGAAGTGGCTCCGTCGGCAATCATATTCTGCATGATTTGTGTCCACCGGACAGAAGAGGTCAATTGGGCAATTAAATTTAGCTTTATCTTTTCCGGATCGGTATAAGGTCGGGCATCCACATTTTGATAGATGGGACAGACCGGTTCGGAAAAATGTGTATGGTGAATAGCATCTGCTAATTCTTTACGGGCGGATTCCATTAGAGGAGAATGGAAAGCTCCTCCCACATTCAGGGGTACTACCCTTTTGGCTCCGGCTTCTGTTAATCGGGTGCAGGCGATTCCGATCCCTTTATTGCTGCCGGAAATGACAATCTGACCGGGACTGTTGTAATTGGCAGGCACAACCACTTCGTCAATTTCTCCGCAAATTTTTTCAACCGTTTCGTCCGCAAGCCCTAAGACAGCTGCCATGGTGGACGGATGGGCTTCACAGGCTTTTTGCATGGCTAAAGCCCGGGCATGTACCAGGCGTAATCCGTCTTCAAAGGAAAGAGCTTTGGCTGCGACCAGGGCAGAAAATTCTCCAAGGGAATGTCCTGCTGTCATATCCGGTTTTTCGGTAAGGCTATCAGCTAAAATAACAGAATGTAAAAAAATGGCCGGTTGGGTGACTTTGGTTTGTTTTAAATCGTCTTCCGTTCCGTTAAACATCATATCCGTAATACGGAATCCTAAAAGTTCATTTGCTTTTTCAAACAGTTCTTTTGCCCGGGGAGAGTTTTCGTATAATTCTTTCCCCATTCCTACAAATTGTGCTCCCTGTCCGGGAAATACAAATGCTTTTTTCATATTGTTTATTTTAAAGATGTGACATTTATTCATTTATTCCAAAATTGTTTTAGTGCAGTTTGGAACTGATTAACCGGATAAATTCCTCCCGGGTGGCCAGTTTTTCAAAAGCTCCGCTAAAATCAGAAGTTGTCGTTACTGAATTTTGTTTTTCCACTCCCCGTATAGCCATACACATATGTTTGGCTTCGATGACGACGGCAACCCCCAGGGGATGGAGTGTATTTTGTATACAATTTTTAATCTCGTAAGTTAAGCGTTCCTGTACCTGTAAACGGCGGGCATACGTTTCTACAACGCGGGCTATTTTACTTAATCCGGTTACATACCCGTTGGGAATATAGGCAACATGAGCACGTCCGTAAAACGGGAGCATATGGTGTTCGCAAAGAGAATATATTTCGATATCTTTTACGATAACCATTTGACGGTAATCTTCTTTGAAGAGAGCGGAACTCAGAATATGCTCAGGATTCTGACTGTAGCCCTGGGTCATAAATTGCATTGCTTTGGCTACGCGCAGAGGAGTTTTCAAAAGTCCTTCTCTTTCCGGGTTTTCTCCGAGTAATTTTAGAATCTCCAAATAATGATAACTTAATTGTTTCGTGCGTTCGGCATTAAAATATTCTACCTTTTGATAAAACTCTTCCTCATTGGTGATTTCTTGCTCCATGCGTTTGAATTTAATTAAAGATTGTGTTTACAACAGGCTCGCAAAAACAGTACAAAGTAAATATAAAAAATCTGATTATAAAATAATGCTTCCTGAAAATCCTTTTTTATCCAATAAAAGCGTTGACATACAGGCAGAAACGTGCAGATTTGAATCGGTATAATAGGGCGGAAAATACCTACATTCAAAAAGTTTGTTATTTTCGGGAAAACAGAATAGTAAGATCAATAAAAATATCAAATCAGAATTTTTTTAAACAGGAGTTTTTTATATCTTTATCCAGTTTATATTGTTTAAGCAGTCCGTGGGAGATTTCGGTTTTAAATAGATTTGTGTATGGAATGGATTATTGTACTTATGTTGGTCGTGATCGGCTTTGTTTTGCTGATTTTAGAATTTTTAGTTCTTCCGGGAGTAAATGTGGCTGGAATTATCGGTTTTGCCTGTGTTTGTTTCGGGGTTTATCTGGGCTATAAATTTTTTGGGACAAAGGCAGGACATTTTATTCTGCTGGCAACGGCGGTGGGAGGGTTTGTTGTGACCTGGTATGCCCTTCGGACACAGACTTGGAAGAGGCTGAGCCTGAATTCGAGTATTGATAGTACTGTAGAAGGGGTGGATGAGTCGGTAAAAGTGGGAGATTGCGGGATTTGTCTGGGACGCCTTGCTCCGATGGGCAAGGTAAAAGTAGGGGATACTGTAGTGGAGGCACTTTCTCAAAGTGGTTATATTGACTCCCATGCTGAAGTTGAAGTGGTAAAAGTAAATAAAGATAAGATAATTGTTAAATTAAAGAAAGATAAAGATGGATAATACAGGTATCGTTTTATTAGTGGCTGCCATTGCCGGCGGGGTGTTTTTATTGTGGCTTATTTTGTATTTTATTCCGATTGGGTTGTGGTTTCAGGCATTGGTTTCTGATGTAAAAATTTCATTGTTACAATTGATATTGATGAGGTGGAGGAAAGTGCCTCCTACTATAATTGTCGGTGCTATGATTGAAGGGAAAAAGGCAGGGATTGAACTTTACCGCGATTTATTAGAGGCTCATTACCTGGCCGGGGGACATGTACCTCAGGTCGTTCATGCATTGGTATCAGCTTCGAAAGCGAATATCGATCTGACCTTTCAGATTGCAACTGCAGTTGATTTAGCAGGGCGGGATGTTTTCGAGGCCGTGCAGATGAGCGTAAATCCAAAAGTGATCAATACCCCTCCCGTCAGTGCCGTGGCGAAAGATGGAATTCAGTTGATTGCAAAAGCCCGTGTGACGGTGAGAGCAAATATAAAACGTCTGGTGGGAGGTGCCGGAGAAGAGACAATATTAGCCCGGGTGGGAGAAGGAATCGTTTCTTCAATCGGTTCTTCCGATTCTCACAAAGCTGTGATGGAAAATCCGGATTTTATTTCCAAGGTGGTGTTGGATAAAGGTTTGGATTCGGGCACGGCATTTGAAATTCTCTCAATTGATATTGCGGACATCGATGTCGGGAAAAATATCGGGGCCGGTTTGCAAATTGACCAGGCAGATGCCGACTTAAAAATTGCTCAGGCTAAAGCGGAAGAACGCCGGGCAATGGCAATTGCCCGAGAGCAGGAGATGAAGGCTTTGGCGCAGGAAATGAAAGCAAAAGTGATAGAAGCGGAAGCGCATGTGCCTTTAGCTATGGCTGAAGCTTTCCGCTCCGGTAACCTGGGAGTAATGGATTACTACCGTATGAAAAATATTGAAGCGGATACTCAGATGAGGGAAAATATTGCAAAACCGGAAGATAAGAAAAAGAGAACAGATAAACTGGTGTAATCCTGAAAATGGATTGAACTCCTATTGGAATGAAGGATGTATGACAGGTAAAGAGTATCGGAACCGGAAATACATCCTTACTTGTGTTTTCTCTCCGGAGAATCGTTTCAGATCAACTGTCCGGAGAATGAAAAGTGAAATTCAATTTAAATAAGAAGTCGAATGAAGTCTGTTTTTATATCTTTACTGCTAAGCGGGTTAATTTTTGGAGGAAGGTTAAAAGCACAGGATCGGTGGGAAATTCTGGAAGATGGCGGAATTTTATGGGAAATAAAAGATAGTGTACCCCATGACGATCACATTGAAATGAGTGGAGAACAACTGTCTGTTGTTTTGCGTTATGGTGTGAATAAGGAAGGGAGATTTTGTCTGGAACGTTCGGTTGTCTGGCCGATGCTGCGGACAATACCGAATAATACACATGCCAGCCTTATGCATCGGTTTGGGGGGGATATTTTGTCGTGGGTTAACATAAACGGTTTGGCTTTGCAGCAGGAACAACTGAAGTCGGTTTACCTGAAAGGCCTTATGCGGGTGAAGAGCGAGTTTTCTACGGGTTATGTCAATATCGGAGCCGCCCGCAAACGGGTGCAGAAGCCGGTAGCAGAAGTCGTGCGGACCTTTTATCCCTCTGTTGATGCCCCTGTCTGGTGTGAACGGTATGAGATAAAAAATATTTCGGACCGGTTATTTGAACTATCAATTCCGGAGATGAAAATTTATTCCCGTACAGACCCGCTTAAAGGAGTGGATGGAGAATATGTATTTTTCACTTGTACGGAAGGGGGAGGAACTTATAAATTAGCTCCCGGGCATGCTGTTGTCTTTTATGCTGGAATTCAGGCCGGCCGGCTTTCAGATAAGGCAGTGCAACCGGATTATGCGGCAGAATTTTTGAAAAGAGAAGAATTTGTGAGGGAAATGGAAGATCGTTTGTGTCTGGAGACTCCGGATAAAGTGATCAATACGATGTTTCAGTTTGCCAAAATAAGGGCTGCAGAAAGTATATATAAAACGAAAGGGGGATATATGCATGGTCCGGGAGGAGAGTCTTATTATGCGGCAATCTGGGCAAATGACCAGGCCGAATACGTAAATCCGTTCTTTCCTTATTTGGGGTATGAGGTGGGAAATAAATCTGCTTTGAATGCTTTCCGGCATTTTGCCCGTTTTATGAATGCGGAATATAAACCGATACCGAGTTCCATTATTGCTGAGGGGAAAGATATATGGAATGGGGCCGGAGACCGGGGGGATGCGGCGATGATTGCATACGGGGCTGCCCGCTATGCTTTGGCCCGGGGAAGTTTAGAGGAAGCAAAGGAACTTTGGCCTCTGATAGAGTGGTGTCTGGAATATTGTAAACGGAAAATGAATACAGACGGGGTTGTAGAGTCGGATACAGACGAGCTGGAAGGACGTTTTCCGGCAGGAAATGCTAATTTATGCACTTCTTCTTTGTATTATGATGCCTTGTGTTCTGCCGTATTTCTCGGAAAAGAATTGGGGGTTTCAGCACTACAATTGAAACGTTACCGAAGAGAAGCAGAGGCATTGCGTCAGTCTATAGAGAAATATTTCGGAGCTCGGTTCGGGGAATTTGACACTTACCGTTACTATCAGGGAAATGATTTACTGAGGTCGTGGATTTGCATTCCGCTGAGCATGGGAATTACCGATAGGAAAGAAGGCACAATTGCCGCCTTGTTCTCCCCTCGTTTGTGGACAGAAAACGGTTTGCTGACGCAGGAAGGGAGCAGTACTTTTTGGGATCGTTCTACTTTATATGCCTTGAGAGGGGTTTATGCAGCCGGTGCTACGGAAAAGGCCACGGCTTATTTGGAATATTATTCCCGTCAGCGGTTGTTGGGGGAACATGTGCCTTATGCTATAGAAGCCTGGCCGGAAGGGAGTCAGCGTCATCTGTCTGCAGAAAGCGGGCTCTACGTACGGGTTATTACGGAAGGATTACTGGGTATTCGTCCTACAGGATTGTCTTCTTTTGTTTTTACCCCGCGTCTTCCTGCTGCCTGGGATCAGCTGGCATTGAGGAATATCTGTGCTTTCGGGAGGAAGTTTGATATTGAGGTTAGCCGGAAAGAAGACAGACTTTATGTAGTTGTTAAAGAGAACGGCAAAATTGTCTTCTCCCGGAATACGCAGGCCGGTCGTTCGCTATCCGTTCGGTTCCCGGGTAAATAAAGACAGGATGAAATATTTAATTGTGAAAATGTTTGAGTATTTAAATAGGTGAATGGGAAATAGGAGTAATGGCAATTTATGCCGGATAAATGTTCGTTTGCTGAGTCACAGATTAATAAACGGTGGTGCTGATGATGGAGATGTCATCAGGGAGATGCTGTGTTGTTAATCCGCTAAGCATTTTTCAGAAATCAAAAACAAACCTTTAAACCTTTGAACCTTCTTCCGGTTTGGAAGAGTCGGGAACGAAGATGGAGAGATCATTAACAGTTATATCTTATGAAAAAGATCGTATACATTGGATGCTTATGCTGGATTGGCGTTTTCTTCTTTTCTTGTCTGTCTCCGGGGCGGGTAGGGGAAAAAGTAGTCTATTTGAAAGATTATGTGACTGAGGGTCCGGAAGGGCAGGATGCGACTTTAGCTTTACGGAAGGCTTTGGAAAAATGTAAAGAAATAAATGCAAAGCGGTTGGAATTGACTGCCGGGACACTCTATTTCAAACCGGATTATGCGGTAGAACATTACGTCTTTGTCAGCAATAATGATGAGGGATTGAAGCGGTTTGCTTTTGATTTGACCGGTTTTACGGATTTGAAAATTGAAGGAAATGGAGCAAAGCTGCTGTTTTCCGGTTTCATTTGTCCTTTTTTGATAAAAGAAGCCCAGAATATTGAAATTCAGAATTTATCTATAGATTATACGCGTACTTTTCATTCAGAAGGGAAGATCGAAGCTAGAGGGGAAGGCTGGCTGGAAGTGTCGTTTCCCTCGGAGTATCCTTATTATTTTTCAAATGGATGTCTGTATTTTAAGGATAATCAGGGGAATAAATATCCTTATAGTAACTTATTGGAATTTGATGTGAAGAAGCGGGAACCGGCTTATATGGTAAAAGATTACTGGTTGTCCGGCGGATGTATGCCAGCCCAGGAAATGAATAACGGAAATGTCCGGATTTTTAAAGAAAATATTAAAGGAACGCCCGGTAATATATTGGTATTTGGTGCGGCCCAGCGTTTGATACCGGCTTTTACCCTTACCGACAGTAAAGGGATACGCATACAGAATGTAACTATTTGGCATTGTGGCGGAATGGGGGTTATTGCCCAGAGGACGGGAGATATTGAGTTGGATAGTGTCCGGGTTACACCTTCCCCGAATTCCGGACGCATTATAAGTATTACAGCTGATGCAACTCATTTTTCCAATTGTTATGGACAGATCCGCATGTTGAATTGTTTGTTTGAAAATCAAAAAGATGATGCAACCAATATTCATGGGATTTATGCCGTTATTGATTCCATTATAAACCCGGAAGAAATAATTGTCAAATTAATGCATCCGGCACAATGGGGGTTCGATTTTATAGAACCGGGACAACAACTGGAGGTAGTAAATCACAAAAGTTTGATTCCGTACGGAGAACTGGGAGTTAGAAGCGTAGAGCGTTTGAATAAGAAATATACCCGGGTTTGTTTAAATACTCCTTTACCTGCCGGCACCCGGCCAAAAGATGTCGTGGCTGCAGCAGGTCCCTATCCGGATGTATTAATCCGGGGATGTAAAATAAGGAATAACCGGGCCAGGGGATTATTATTGGGATCCAGGGGGAAAATCCGGGTGGAAAAAAATTATTTTCATGTGCCCGGAGCTGCTATCCTTTTTGAAGGAGACGGCACTTACTGGTATGAACAGTCGGGAGTGCGGGATGTCATTATCCGGGAAAATGTATTTGATAATTGTAATTATGGCATTTGGGGGAAAGCTTGTATTGCCGTCGGGTCCGGGATTTACGACCGTCGCGACTCAAGCCGTTACCACCGGAAGGTAAAAGTGGAAGAGAATACATTTTATGCCTTTGATCCCCGTCTGCTGAATCTGTATTGTGTGGATGATTTTGTGTTCAAAGGGAATCAGGTGATCCGTACGGACGCTTATCCTTATTCCGGAAAAGAACAAAGAGCTTTTGTCATTGAAAATTGCAGCAATGTTGTTCTTCAGGAAACTGAAGAGTAAAAACGGAATCTGCATTATTACTTGGAGGAATCGTAAACTGAAAAGCATTCTTGACAGAATGTATTTTCAATGTGGCTGTCGGATTTTGAGAGGCTTCCATTGCTTTGCATGGGAAACGGGAAAGTGAATCAGAGGATGTTCACCTCCGGTTCTATCCATACATTGAATTTCATAAAGACACTTTTTTTGATTTCGTTTGCCAGCCGGACAATATCCAAACCGGTAGCATTCCCACGGTTTACTAATACAAGGGCTTGTTTTTCATATACCCCGGCCTTTCCCAGATTTTTTCCTTTCCAGCCGGATTGTTCAATCAGCCAGCCGGCCGCCAGTTTTGAAAAGGATCCGTTTACCGCATAAAGAGGCATATCCGGGTATTTTGCTTTCAGTTGTAAAGCCAGAGGGGTTTCTACTATAGGATTTTTAAAAAAACTGCCGGCATTCGGTAAGGTACAGACATCGGGTAATTTGGAGGTTCGGATGTTTATAACAGCCTGGCGGATATTTTCTAAATTACATATACCTCCCAGTTGCTTGAGTTCTTCTTTTATACTCCCGTATTCCAATCGGGGACAAGCTTGTTTACTCAGTTCAAAAATGACATAAGTGATCAGGTATTTGTTTTTCCACTCTTTTTTAAAAATACTGTCTCGGTATCCGAAACGGCAGTCTGTGGCAGGAATATAGATTTTTCGGCCTTTCCCCAGATCGATAGCTTCCACTGTTACAATGTGTTCACCTGCTTCCATACCGTATGCTCCGACATTTTGTACAGGTGCTGCCCCGACATGTCCGGGGATAAACGATAAATTTTCGACTCCCCATAAATGATGATTGACCGTCCAGGCTACAAAATCGTCCCAGTTGATACCTGCTCCTACACGGACGCTTACTTTTTCTTTATTTTCAGAGAGAATCTCAATACCTTGCATACAGGGATAAAGAACCGTTCCTTCAAAATCTTCTGTAAAAAGGAAATTGCTTCCTCTTCCCAAAAGCACAATTTCTTCCGGTTTTAATTCATATTCCCGTATGAATTCAATAAATTCTTCTTCTTCTTCTCCTGCTACAAAATATTTACATTTTACATCTATGCCGAAGGTATTATAAGGGCGGAGGCTGATGTTTTCTTCTATTTTCATTTTTTTCAGACTAGCTAAAGCCTTTGCTTTTTTCGTTTTGTTTCGGGCTTTATTATATTTGCAGCAAATATAAGAATATCTCCGGACAATGGACAATTTACCTTTCGCTTTCATTCAACGTATGCATGACATCCTGCAGACAGAAACAGACAATTTTATGAATGCACTTCGGGAACCCTCTCCGGTAAGTATCCGTTTTAATACGGCTAAAGTGGATCCGGCAAATCTCAAGCAGACGGACGGGCTGGTAAAACAATCCGTACCCTGGTGTCCGGAAGGGGTTTATTTGGATCAACGGCCACGGTTCACTCTGGATCCGTATCTGCACGGGGGAGGATATTATGTGCAGGAAGCTTCTTCTATGTTTTTGAGTTATATGGTTAAACAGTTGCTGACGGAAGAGCCGGTAAGGGTGCTGGATCTGTGTGCGGCTCCGGGAGGAAAATCTACTTTATTGGCTTCTCTGCTTCCTGCCGGGAGCTTGCTGGTTTCGAATGAGGTCATTCGTTCCAGGGCTGCCGTTCTGAAAGAGAATCTTATTAAATGGGGAGGAGATCAGGTGGTTATTACCCAGAATGATCCTGCTGATTTTAAACGTTTAAGGAATGCTTTCGATATCCTATTGGTGGATGCGCCTTGCTCCGGAGAAGGAATGTTCCGTAAAGATCCGGAAACCGTAAAGGAATGGAGCGAAACCCATCTTCGTTTGTGCAGTGAAAGGCAAAAGAGAATTGTAGGAGATGTCTGGGATTGTATCAAACCCGGAGGATATCTGATTTATAGTACCTGCACTTATAATCCGGAAGAAAACGAAGAGATGATAAGATGGATACAAAAAAAATGGGGGGCCGAAAGTATTCAAATTGAACATCATTTTCCTGAAATTACGTCTACCGTACCTCCTTTATTCGGATACCGGTTTTATCCTCATAAAGTAAAAGGGGAAGGTTTTTTTATCAGCGTTTTGCGGAAAAATGATTCCTCTGCACACATTGTCCCGAAAATGAAGAAAACCTGTTTTTCTTCAACGATACGGCTACCTGAAGAATTAACCGCTTTGTTGCCTGATCGCTCAACACTGGCTGTCCGGAATGAAAATTCCCGTATTTTCGTATTGCCGGCTATACAAGATGAATTCGTCAGTTTGCTGGAGCAATCTCTTCGGGTTATTTATAAGGGATGTGAGATAGGGGAACTGGTTCATCAAAAGGTAAAGCGTTTGCACCCCTTGGCCCTGTATGTCCGTTTAAACTCATCAAATTGTTTGCGGGATGAGGTGGATTTGAATACAGCACTTCGGTTTTTAAAAAAAGAAGATATTCCCGTTTCGGCAAAAGCGGGGGAATGGGTGCTTATTACCTATGGCGGCATCGGACTGGGTTGGGGGAAGAGTGTGGGAAACCGGCTTAATAATTATTATCCGAAAGAATGGCGGATCCGCATGGAACTGCCTTCCGGAAAAGTTGAATCTGTTAAATAATCAAAAATGGACTTCACAGCTATAAATTTTAATATTACCCCTTTTTCAGAGGAAATAGCAGATATACTGATTGCAGAAATGAGTGAAATCGGGTTTGAAGGATTTCAGTATACAGATACCGGTTTTACGGCCTATATTTCTTGTCAGCAGTTTGACAGAGAAAAAATTCAAAATTTGGAATTTCTCCAATGGCTGCCTTCGGATTATCAAATTGATTGGAATAGCTCAGTGCTGGAAGACCGGGATTGGAATCTGGAATGGGAAAAAAATTTTACTCCCATACTCATAGATAAGCGGATATTGATCCGGGCCGGTTTTCACCCGACAGTTCCCGGTATAGGATACGAGATTATCATTGAACCTAAAATGAGTTTTGGAACCGGCCACCATCCGACAACTACCCTTATGCTGGAGACTTTACTTGATTTTTCGGAGCAGATTAAAAATAAAAAAGTTTTGGATATGGGGTGTGGTACTGGTATCCTTTCTATTATGGCAGCTAAACTCGGAGCACATGCCGTTACCGGAATTGATATAGACGAGTGGGCATATAAAAATGCTATGGAAAATATTGAAAATAATCACCTCGGGCATATAGAAATCAAAATCGGAGATGCCGGTTTGTTGGAAAAAGAAAATAAATTCGATTTTATACTGGCTAATATCAACCGGAATATTCTTCTAACCGACATGCCTTTTTATATTCATCACCTGGAAGATCAGGGCATCTTGATCCTGAGCGGGTTTTATACCCAGGATTTACCTTTTATTCAAAAAAAGGCAGAAGAAGAGGGGATGATTTTGATAAATCAGAAAACAAATCAGAATTGGACAGCTGTATCTTTTACAAAAAATAAACAATTTGTTTAATTATAAACAAAGTATTGTTTCTTATTACAAATTGTAGGATATTTGTCGCCTTAAAAATTCAGTAAGAATTTCTGGAATAAGAATTCTTAAAACTCGTTTTAGGACAGCTAAATAATTATAATAAAGGAAAAATGAAAGTTTTAAAATTCGGGGGAACCTCTGTAGGTAGTGCAGAAAGAATTCAGGCGGTAGCTCAATTAGTGGATGATTGTCAGCCTAAAATTGTTGTACTTTCGGCCATGTCGGGTACGACGAATACTTTAATAGAAATAGCAAATTGTCTATATTGCAACGAAAAGCAGAAAGCTATCGATATTATTCAGAATCTGGAATTGAATTATTATATCGTTATCAGTGAGCTATACGTAACGGAATCCTATATTCATAAGGCTAAAGAGTTTATTCAAACTATTTTTACCTATTTGCGTTCTTTTGTCAATAAGGATTTTTATCCCTTACAGGAGAAAGCAGTGATAGCGCAAGGGGAAATAATTTCCACGACTTTGATGTACTATTATTTACAGGAATGCGGGGTACCTGTTTCTTTGGTATCGGCATTGAATTATATGCGTATAGATAAAGACGGGGAACCGGATTATTTCTATATAGAACAAAATTTAAAGCGGGAATTGTCACAGCCGTCCATTCAGCCGCTTGTTATTAC
>JAEXFF010000365.1 GCA_023400335.1 Bacteroidota bacterium | reverse complement strand
AATCTCTTCGTGTCCGATTACGTCTTTAAACATTTTTGTATTGTTTAGAATGGGCGATTTGTAGTCACACCCAATCGCCCGTTTCCATTAAAGATTTAATTTAATTCCCAATTCTTTAAATTGTTCTTCGCTGATTTCCGAGGGAGAATCGATCATAACATCGCGGCCCGAATTGTTTTTCGGGAAAGCAATTGTATCCCGTATACTGTCGAGACCTGCAAACATCGAGACCAGACGGTCGAAGCCAAAAGCAATTCCTCCGTGAGGAGGTGCTCCGTATTTGAAGGCATTCAGGAGGAATCCAAACTGTTTTTCAGCTTGTTCCGGCGTAAATCCTAAACAGCGGAACATGCGTTGTTGCAGTTCTGTGTCGTGTATACGGATAGAACCTCCTCCCACTTCAACTCCGTTGATTACCATATCATAGGCATTAGCCCGGACTGCACCGGGGGCGCTTTCCATCCTTTCCACATCTTCCGGATTAGGAGAAGTGAATGGATGATGCATGGCATAAAAACGTTGAGTCTCTTCGTCCCATTCCAATAATGGAAAATCCACTACCCACAAAGGTTTGTAAACATTTTTATCGCGGAGTCCGAGACGTTCTCCCATTTCCAGTCGTAAACTGCATAATTGAGGTAACGTTTTATTTTTAGGTCCGCAAAGAATCAGGAGCAAATCTCCCGGCTTTGCCCCGCAAGCAGTTACCCAGCTTTTCAAATCTTCCTCACTGTAGAATTTGTCTACGGAAGACTTAAACGTTCCGTCTTCATTGTATTTTACATATACCAGTCCTTTGGCCCCCAGCTGAGGACGTTTTACGAATTCAGTCAGTTCGTCCAGTTGTTTACGGGTATACGAAGCACAAGCGGGAACACAAATGGCACCAATGTATTCTGCTGAATTGAAAACGGCAAAATCTTTGTTTTTTGCAATTCCGCTTAGATTGACGAACTGCATGCCGAAGCGAATATCCGGTTTATCACAACCATAATACTCCATAGCATCGTTCCAGCTCATACGAGGTAACTTCGGAATATCAATACCTTTGATTTCTTTAAAGAGATGACGAATCATGCCTTCAAAAATCTCCAGCACGTCTTCCCGTTGTACAAACGACATTTCGCAGTCGATCTGTGTAAATTCCGGCTGCCGGTCAGCACGCAAATCCTCGTCCCGGAAACATTTTACAATTTGATAATAACGGTCAAAACCGGCCACCATCAATAATTGCTTAAATGTCTGAGGACTTTGAGGAAGGGCATAAAATTGTCCCTGGTTCATTCGTGAAGGTACAACAAAATCACGGGCTCCTTCGGGGGTACTCTTGATCAATACCGGAGTTTCAACTTCCATGAACTGTTGTCCGTCGAGATAATTACGTACCAGATGAGCCATGCGGTGACGCAATTCCAGGTTTTTTCTTACGGCATTGCGGCGTAAATCCAAATAACGATATTTCATACGGATTTCATCCCCTCCATCCGTATTGTCTTCTATGGTGAAAGGAGGAAGTTCCGAACGACTGAGAAGGATTAAATCCGAAATTAAAATTTCAATCTCTCCCGTAGGGATTTTATTATTTTTACTGGCTCTTTCGACCACTTTGCCTTTTACTTGTATAACAAATTCCCGTCCCAGTTTATCGACTTGTTTTTTTATTTCTTCTGAAGCAGACTCTTCTATGACTAACTGGGTAATTCCGTATCTGTCACGGAGGTCGATGAACGTCATGGCACCGAGATTACGGATTTTTTGTACCCATCCGCTTAATGAAACGCTTTTATTTACGTCTTTAATTCTCAGCTCTCCGCAAGTGTGTGTTCTGTACATTAGACTGAATTTAAATTTAGACCCCTTTGCTGGTTTATAAATTTAGTATAAGCGCAAATGAATCCTTTTGAATGATTATATTTCCTAATTCAAAATTGGTTTGTTGCATAACTTAAAAGTTATACCACCTATTTTACCAATTTGCGAAATTACGAAAATAATAGGGAATTGAAAATTGTAAACCGAAAAAAGTGTTTCTCTTTCTTTTTCTCTTACAGAGGGGATCCCGTCCTGTCCGAAAGATTGAAAAATCTTACAAATATTAACATTTTATCTGCTGTGAGGTAAATTACGATGAGATAAGAAAAGATGGAATCTTATTATCTGTAAAAGGATTTCATCTTTCTATTTTGGGAAGGGAAAACGTAAGTAGTAATTATTTTGAGTCCCTGCTTAATAACAAATAAGATCATCCGGACAGAGCTGTCCTGTGCTTCTATAGGAAAATGGAGGAAAGTTTTTTTATAAAATACTTTATCTTTAAATAAATCACTTTATCTTTGATTTTCTGAAATAGATAAATTAGGTGAATTACATCGATATCATATTATTATTGCCTTTGTTGTATGGGGCTTATAAAGGTTTTTCCAAAGGGTTGATTATCGAAGTTGCTACTTTGCTGGGTCTTCTTTTGGGAGTATATATTGCTATCCGATTTTCTGGTTATACTGAAGACTTTTTACGGGATTTTCTGAATATATCTTTTGAATATCTTTCTTATGTTGCACTGGGAATAACTTTTCTGGTTGTTGTCGTTATTATTTCCCTGTTGGGGAAAATGTTGACGAAGCTTGTCAATATCATTTCTTTAGGTTTAGTGAATAAATTACTGGGGACGGTACTGGGTATTGCTAAATACTTTATTATTCTTTGTATTGTGTTACTGGTTGTAAATGCCTTGAATCAAAGATTTCATTTTATCAGTGAGGAGGTTGAAGAAGGGAGTTTTTTGTACAATGCTTTTCTTACCTTTGCGCAACGAATGTATAATATGATCAAGTTTTAATTGAAAATGAAAGAAGTGTTTTGGAGAATAACAGGGATGTTGTATTATTGACAGGAACACCTGTTGGGTGCTTACCGGATTATTATAAACTGTAATAAAATAACTAGAAAATAAATAATGATGAATTTTGTAGATGAATTAAAGTGGAGGGGTATGATTCATGATATCATGCCCGGTACGGAAGAACAATTAGCTAAAGGTGAAACGACGGCATATGTAGGTATTGATCCGACAGCGGATTCATTACATGTCGGACATTTAGTATCCGTGATGATGATGAAACATTTTCAGATGGCCGGTCATAAACCTATTTTTATTATTGGAGGAGCTACAGGGATGATCGGAGATCCCAGTGGAAAATCGCAGGAACGCAATTTATTGGATGAACATACGATTCAGCATAATATGACAGCTATTAAGGCCCAGCTTTCCCGTTTTATCGATTTTAATTCTACGGCTTCCAATGCAGCCATTATGTTAAATAATTACGACTGGATGAAGAAATTTTCTTTTTTAGATTTTATCCGGGAGATCGGGAAACATATTACTGTTAATTATATGATGGCCAAAGATTCTGTGAAGAAGAGACTGAGTAGTGATTCTGCTCAGGGAATGTCTTTTACGGAATTTACCTATCAATTGGTACAAGGATACGATTTTTTATATTTGCGTAAAAATTACAATTGTATGTTACAGATGGGTGGTTCCGACCAATGGGGCAATATCACTACTGGAGGGGAATTGATCCGCCGGAAGGAAGGGCTGGATGCCTATGGGCTAACTTGGCCTTTGATGACGAAGAGTGATGGTAAGAAGTTCGGAAAGACAGAATCGGGCAATATATGGTTGGATCCTTCCCGTACTTCTCCCTATAAATTTTATCAATTTTGGTTGAATACGGCAGATGAAGATGCTGAGAAATATATCAAGATATTTACACTTTTGCTACCTGCAGAAATCGATGCTTTAATTGAAGAACACCGGCAGGCCCCCCATTTCCGCAAACTTCAGAAAACTTTGGCTAAAGAGATAACTTGCCTGATCCACGGGGAAGAAGCCTATTGTGCAGCTCTGGAAGCTTCTCAAATATTGTTTGGGAATGCAACTTCAGAGACATTGAGAAAAATTGACGAACCTACTTTCCTGTCTGTATTCGAAGGGGTTCCTCAATTTGAAGTGGATGCGAAGGAACTGGCTGCGGGAATACCTGTTGTAGAATTTTTGGCGGAAAAAACCGGGATAATGGCTTCTAAAGGAGAAGCCCGCCGGGCATTGAAAGCTAATTCTATTAGTATCAATAAGGAGAAGGTAGGAGAGGAAACTGTAATCAATACAGGTTGCCTGATCGATCAAAAATATATTTTGGCGCAGAGTGGAAAAAAGAACTATTATTTGATAATAGTAAAATAATTTCTTGTGATGTATGTGTTTTTTCTTTACATTTGTTCCAATTTGTGAAGAAAATATATAAATTTACGTTCGCATAGAGTCTTGTCCAAGGAAATCTAGCAGTTACTAACGGAAACAGGGACGAAGTGTGCAACGCCTGCGCTGTATGAAGACAAAATATAGCGTGGGCTTGCTTATTAAGTTTCCAAGGTCTTGCTAGAACCTCCTTGGGATGCGTAAGTTAAGTCCACGCTATTTATATGACTTTATCTGAACGGTTGGACAATCGAAAGGGTAAAAGTCATGACTGAGCAAGATATTTTGCGTATAAGTTACCAGTTTATAGATGAAAATCCGGATGTATATTGGAGTGAGATTCCGGAGGATTTATTGAAATGCTGGCATGTCGTTATCCCTTTAGATAAATATCTGGCGGGTTCTTATGAAGAAAAATATGAATATAAAATTTTTATTTATGCCTTAAAAAAATATTGCGAACGTAAAAAAATAAGTATTCCTTCTGAAAAATTCATTCCTCTTTTTTGTACTTTTCAAATGATCCTGATGTTACCTTATATTAATCGTTATTCTATGGATAGACGCCCTGTTTTCCGAATATTCGATTTCGGTTTTTTGTTGAATGATGTTTGAACGAGGGAGTTGAGTCTTTTTTGTAAGGAACCAAGAAAGCCTGAAGAATATTTAATTTGTTTCTCCCTTTTGTTCTTCCTCTAAATTGTAAAGAAAATCATTAAAGGGAAAACGGGCCGAATGTATTTCCTTCACAATCGTATATAATTTTTCTTTAAGTTCTTCGATGTTTTCTTTATTTGCGGCAGAAATATAGACTGTTTCGCAATCTTGTTTAGACATCCACATTTGTTTTAAATCTTCCAGACTGTAATTGCAGCGTTTCGCTGGGGTTAAATCGTCATCGTCTTTAGGCGTGTAGGTAAAAGCGTCTATTTTATTAAATACGATAATAGTTGGTTTCGGTTCTTTGATTAATTCGGCCAGTGTTTCATTGACTACTTTTAATTGGTCTTCGAATTGCGGATGCGATATGTCTACCACATGTAAAATGACATCGGCTTCTCTCACTTCGTCCAAAGTAGATTTAAAAGATTCGATTAAATGGGTGGGAAGCTTCCGTATAAATCCGACAGTATCTGTTAGAAGTAAAGGCACATTTTTTATTGTAATTTTCCGAACAGTAGTGTCAAGAGTGGCAAATAATTTATTTTCGGCAAAGACCTCTGATTTACTAAGCAGATTCATCAAAGTTGATTTTCCGACATTTGTATAACCAACGAGGGCGACCCTCACTAGCTTTCCCCTGTTCTTCCGTTGGATAGACATTTGTTTATCGATTTTTGTCAATTGTTCTTTTAAACGGGTAATTTTATCCCGAATGACTCGTCTGTCTGTTTCTATTTCTGTTTCTCCGGGACCTCTCAGGCCAATGCCTCCTTTTTGCCTTTCCAGGTGCGTCCACATTCCCGTCAGACGGGGCAGTAAATATTGGTATTGAGCTAATTCTACCTGTGTTTTCGCATGAGCTGTGCGGGCCCGGTTGGCAAAGATGTCGAGAATAAGATTTGTACGGTCGAGAATTTTTACTCCTTTCAATTCATTTTCAATATTCCGGAGCTGAGTAGGACTTAATTCATCGTCAAAAATAACTAAATCAGTTTCGTTTTCTTCGATATATTGACGAATCTCTTCCAATTTTCCTTTTCCGATAAAAGTACTGTTGACGGGTTTATCCAGATTCTGAGTGAATACTTTCACTGTCTGTGCCCCTGCTGTTTCTGCCAAAAATGCCAGCTCATCCAGATATTCGCACATTCTTTCATAATTTATTCCTTCTTCCTGTAAAGCTACACCCACTAAAACAGCTTTTTCTGCTTCTTTATTTGTATAATAGAATTCACCCATAAATATTCAATATGTTTCGATAAAAAATTTTACTTTACGATTCGTCAATATAAACGTGATAAAGAGGATAAGGTTTATTGGTTTGTACAGACAAGAAGGGGCTGACATAAAATGACAGCCCCACTTTGATATTTATTTATTCCTGTTAATTCAATTGGAAATTGATAGGTAAGGTATAAGAGACCCTTACAGGTTTACCTCTCTGTTTTCCTGGTTTCCATTTCGGCATACTTTGAATTACGCGGATGGCTTCTTTATCCAAAGAGGCATCTACTCCTCTTGCGACCTTAACATCAGTGATGCTTCCGTCTTTTTCAATCACAAACTGAATGTAAACTCTTCCCTGGATACCGTTTTCCTGAGCCAGAATGGGGTATTTTACGTTTTTACTGATCCATTTGGTAACATTTCCGCCTTCTGCAGTAAATGTAGGCATTTCTTCTACTACCTGGAAAATTTCTTGCTCACCTGTATCTTCTTCACCATAATCAATATTACTAACGTCTATCACTGAGTTTTCAGTTTGATCCTCGGCATCCGTAATCTCGAGTTCATCATCAATATCCTGGTCATTCTCAACAATATCAATCAAGTCTGTCAACTTAGGAGCTTGAGGAGGTGGTGGGGGAGGAGGAGTGTTCTGTTGTGTAATAGGAATAACTTCCTCTTCTGCCTGCATTTGAGTATTTGTATCCATTTCCTTGGTCTGAGCAGTTTCAGTTTTCCAGGTAAATGCATACAAAAGAATTCCTAATGCAAGCACAAGTCCGATCTCGAAAAAGAGCGTTTTCTTACCTTCAAGATCTGCTTTTGGTGCCTTTTTTACTTCCATGATATCAATTTAATTTTGTATTTATTACATCTCACTTACAGCGGGTAAAAATAAAGAAATTCATATAAACTTCCAATATTTCAATCGTTTTTTTTAAATGAAACGTTAAATTCTTAAAATCAGATGTTTTCAATTGTTAATTCTTTAAACGTCTGTAAAAATAGTGATTGAAAAATGCTGTCCATGATCTTCTTTTTCTATTTTTCCGTTGCTTTTATTGCAAAGATATGATTTCCTTTGTTATTTTGTATATACCGGACTGGAAAAATCCTATTATTGTCTTTAAATTTAGAAGAATGCTGGCTGTTTTTTACGCGAAGATTTCAGATATTGAAAAAAGTATGTATAAAGAAATGAACTTTACTTCTTTATTGGGAGAGGAGGTTTTTCTGGAAATTTGTTCTTTAAAAAACCAGAAAACGAAGGATACTCGTTTAGGGGGAGAAATTTTAAGGAATTATGGTTTGAAGTATTATTGGGGAATAGAGGCGAGAAATTATACAATTGCCCGGGGACTTCATGGAAAACCCTATCTGAAAGAGAAAGAAAATATTTTTTTCAATGTTTCACATTCCGGGGAATATATTGTGTGTGCTTTTTCCGATTCACCGGTCGGAGTAGATATTGAAAAAAAAGGAAAAATGAAGATGCCTGTTGCCCGTCGGTTTTTTCATGCGGAAGAAATTCTGCGGTTAGAAAATATAAAGGAAGAAAAAGACCGGGCGGAACTTTTTTACCGTCTATGGAGTGTGAAAGAGAGTTTTTTGAAATATACCGGAGAAGGTTTATCGGCTTCCCTTTCTTCTTTTACTGTAAAATTCGGAGCGGCCGGCGTGTTTTTAAAGCAAGGCGGAAAAAGAATTAAAGTAAAAATTTCAGCGTGCAGTATAGATCCGGCGTATGTTTCTTATGTTTGTTCCCTAAATCAGCAGGTCTCAGAGATTAGAGAAATCGGATGGGCCGAAATCCGGAATAACCTCTGAAAATGACTTTCGTTTATTCATCTTGTATGTAATACTGCGGCTTAACCGATCTTTACTGAGATAAATTTCCCTCTGTCCGAAAAATCTTTTCTACAGAATTTTCGGACAGAGGGAAGATCAGAAATTCGTTTTAGCGTTTTGTCAGCAGATATTCTGCAATTTGTACGGCGTTTAAAGCGGCTCCTTTTTTAATCTGATCGCCTACAATCCAGAATGTTAGTCCATTTTCGTTTGCTAAATCCTTACGGATGCGGCCTACATATACCGGGTCCTTTCCTGAAACAAAGAGGGGCATTGGGTACTCTCTTTGTGCAGGATTGTCTTGTAAAACAATTCCTTCTGCTTTTGAGAATGCCTTTCGGGCTTCTTCGGCGGATACAGGACGTTCCGTTTCAATCCAGATACTTTCGGAATGGGCTCGCAGAGCAGGTACACGTACACAAGTGGCACTTACTTGTATATCCGAATGCATAATTTTTCGGGTTTCATTATACATTTTCATTTCCTCTTTGGTGTATCCGTTTTCTGTAAACACATCTACTTGAGGAATCAGATTGAATGCTAATTGATAAGGAAATTTTTCTACGCTTACTTTTTCTAGGGCTAAGGCCTGTCTGTATTGAGTATTTAATTCGTCCATAGCAGCCGCTCCTGCACCGCTTGCCGCCTGATAGGTCGAGACGTATGCCTTGCGGATATGGCTGATTTGCTCGATAGCTTGTAAGGCGACTACCATTTGAATAGTGGTACAGTTAGGGTTAGCAATAATATTGCGTGGATGTTTTTCTGCATCTTTTGCATTCACTTCGGGCACGACTAAAGGGACATCCCCATCCATACGGAATGCGCTGGAATTGTCAATCATAATTGTACCAAAACGGGTAATTGTGTCTGCATATTCTTTCGATATGCTGGCCCCTGCAGATACAAATGCTATATCAATTCCTTTGAAATCATCGTTATGTTGTAACCGTTTTATTTCTATTTCTTTTCCCCTGAAAATGGATTTTTTTCCGGCACTTCGGGAAGAACCGAATAAAATTAATTCATCCAAAGGGAAATTACGCTCTTCTAGTACCCGTAAGAATTCCTGTCCTACAGCTCCGCTTACACCAACTATTGCTACTCTCATTTTTATTACAAATATTTTGCTTGTTTATTCCAAAGCAAAATTAGTGAATAGTAACAGGGTTGAAAAAGAAATGGAAAGATTTTTCATATAAAAAGAGTGTTGTTTGATTTTAAATAATTTGTATAGATAAAATATAGGTAGTTAATATTTTATAAATCTAAGAATGTTTTGTAGATTTTTCTAATCTTTTGGACCCCTGATTTCCTGAAATATAATGGATAAGAAATAAAATTTTTATAATTTTATAGATGTAAAATTTGAAAATAGAAGATTATGAAACAATTGAGATTATGTATTCTTTTAGGCTGTATGTTTTCTTTGGGTTGTTATGCCCAGTCTCCGGAAACAATAAAATTGAAAACTCCTGATAAGGATAGGGGAGTATCAGTTATGAAAGCTTTTGAACAAAGGTGTTCGGACCGGGAATTTTCAGAGAAAAAATTGGAATTGCAGGATTTATCGGATTTGCTTTGGGCGGCAAATGGCATTAATCGTCCGGAATCAGGTAAACGGACAGCGCCCTCAGCAATGAATCGTCAGGATATTGATATATATGTTTGTATGCCTGAGGGAGCTTATATTTATGAAGCTGGTCCGCATCAGCTCCGTTTAGTGGTGGCTAAGGATTTACGACCGTTAGTAGCTGCGGGGCAGGATTGGGTTGAACAGGCTCCTCTTGTATTAGTGCTTGTTTCTGATATTGCGAAATTCGGTGGGAATGCCCAGCGTCAGATGTTGACCGGGGCTTTGGATGCGGGAATTGTTTCAGAGAACATTGCTCTTTTTTGTGCGGGCGTGGGATTGGCCACAGTTCCCCGGATGTCAATGGATCAAAATGAACTGAAAAAGTCTTTGGGATTGAAAGACAGTCAGTATCTGATGTTGAATAATCCGGTAGGTTACCGGAAGTAAAAAATAAATTCCCC
This sequence comes from Bacteroidota bacterium, assembly GCA_023400335.1. Taxonomy (GTDB): domain Bacteria; phylum Bacteroidota; class Bacteroidia; order Bacteroidales; family Marinifilaceae; genus Culturomica. Next base: position 10,775 of record JAEXFF010000365.1, on the reverse strand, counting down.
TTTCAAAGTAAGGACAGAAAGGGGAATTTATTTTATTTTTCCGGGGGAATGTATAAATTTCTTTTTTTTATCATTTCCAGGTCTTCTTTTTTGAGACCGGCTTTATAAAAAAGTATGGGTTTGTCGTGGTCGTCCAGATACATTCGGGGGGCAATCTGAAATTGCGGATTTACCAGAGAAAGAGTCGGTTGCAGGTACTTTGTCCGGATAGCAGCCATATCCAATACGGTATGAAAGGCCGAATTTGTGGTAATCGGTTTCAAACGGTTTTCAATTGCAGCCTCTATTTTTTGTGGATAGGCGATTTGGTAATTTCCGGACAACCATAAGAATATGGGGATATGAAGCTGGTAAAAAGTGGGATTTGGAGAAGAATGCAGGAAACGGTTGCGATGATCGTCTAATAAATCTTCTCCGTGATCTGAAGTATAAAATAGGGCTGTACAGGCGTCACTTTCTGTTAAAGTCCGGATCAGTCTTTCTAAAAAAGTATCGGTATACAAAATGCTGTTATCGTAAGCATTTATCAACTGGGATTTATTCTGAACTTTTACATCTGTAGCATTATCCGGAATAAAATGTGAGAAATTTTTAGGATAGCGTTCTTTATAATTAAAATGAGAACCATACGTATGGAGTACGAAAAATAAATTTCCGGATAAAGAATCTATATATTGTTGCACCAGGGGTATTAACGTTTCATCATAATTATTGGCCGTAATCAGTCCGCTGTGATCCGCAGTGCGAAGGTTATGATGGATGTCGGCCTGTGTGGCATAAAAATCCGTAAAGGAGCGGTTGGGAATTTGGTTGGACAAAAATAATGTTGTAAATCCGGCTTCTTTAAATGCTTGTAAAATACTTTTTTGAAAATATATAATGCCATAATTTTCAGCAGAAGCAGCAGAAAGGATAAGAGGGACACTTTTGTGGGTGGTGTTCGATTGGGTAATTGCATCCGGGTAATAGATAATTCCCGGGGTATTTTGTAGCTTGGGAGTTGTTATCCGCTTGTAACCGTTGAGGCTCCAATTATCTGCCCGGCTGGCTTCCCCAACGACCAGAATGTAAATTTCTCTTTTCTCCGGATGGATATCTTTTTGTGCGTCGAAAGTAAAGTCTTTGGACGTTTGGGGGTAATTTCCGCTTCTATGCCATTTATTGAATGCAAATCCCAGATTATAAAACATATTTGTCGGATAGAGATCTTCTTTAAATGTGAACCTGCCTGTATTTTTATTTTGGGCAGTAAAGATCAATCCACAGGTAATTAAAATGAGTAATATACCGCTTAGGATCATTTTCCTTCGAAAAGTTCCGGATGTATGTATTTTGTGTTTGCAAGCAATAGCAGCAATAACGGTGGTAGGAATATAGAGGATACAGACAATCACAACGGCTGGCCAGATATTATCCAATAATTCGGATGCTTCACTTACGTTTGTCGTTGCAATATTCAAAAACATGTCTACTGCAATTACTGCTTCTCCAAACAAATAAAATAATACCAGTTGAAAAGCATGGAGAAAGAGCAGGGGAAACAGTAATAATTGCAATAAACCGGTATTTTTAATTAATGAAAACAAAATAAAATAGAATCCCAGGGGAAAAAGGATCAGTAAAAACTTTCCCATAAAAGTAAAAGGCTCTGTAAAAGTCAAGCAAATACTGGGGATGAGGTTCATCAGTATATAGAACCAGAATAATTGTTGCGGATCAGAAAGAAAATGATGTAATTTTTCTTTTACTATTGTATTACACATGGATATATTTCTTTTAATATAATTTACAATTATAAATAGCTGTGAGAGGCATTTGCTTTTTCGTTTTTTGAAGTCTGCTAGAATGCCTCATTTATGTTAAAATAAAACGCACTTTGTTTTTTCCCAAAACCATAATCTAACCGGACATTTACTCTCTTTTTAAATTCCCACCGATAACCTAAACCGTAAGTAGGCAAAGTTTCATCCCATTTAAATTTATTAAATTTAGGGAAGACATTTCCGGCTCCTACCCAAACGGCGATTCCGTGGCGGTTATATATTCTTTGACGCAATTCGAATTGTGTTTGAACTAAATTATTGTCGCGGTACTGGCCTTCGTAATATCCTCTCATTTGATAAGCTCCTCCAAGTTGTGCGACCATACTCCAGGGGGTATCTCCGTAATTTAAAATTCCTTCCAGATCCGTAGCCAGGACAGCTCCTTTCCAGAGGGGGGAGTAATGTCTGAGAATGATATCTGTCCGTCGGAAAGAATATTTATTCCCTAAAAAAGAGGGATAGAAGGTTTGTTCTACTTTTGCATAAAGACCGGTATAGGGATTCGGAATGAAATCTCTCGAATCGTAAGAGATTAAAATGCCGCCTCCGAAAGTAGAAATATTACTTTTTTCACCTTCCAGGAAACCGATATCTTTAAAATGTTTTCCGTTTACATGGCGATATATGCCTGTAAAGCCGAGGAAAGTGTTATAAGTGATTTTTCTCAAAAAATTAATTTTCAATTGAATTTCTTTGCGGTCATAAGTAGTATAATGAGCTTCGTTACTACCGTTTTTATAGCCTAGTCCCCAATACTTACTCGGAAAAGAAAAAAAATAGAGGTCGTAATCCAAACGGTATTTTTCTTTGGGAAAAAGGGTATTGCCCTTTACCCCCAGCAGATAATATCCGGTGGTGGTCACATCTGCGTAAAAGGAGACCGTTGAAGGAGAGATGGATTTGTCAGTACTGTCTATCCGGTATAATCCGGAAGCAACTAGTCCTAAACCTAATTTTGTATCACTGGCATAATGAGGACCTCCGATAATACTGAAGTCGAATTTTTTTTCTTCTTTTGGCTTATTGGCTTCCTGAAAATACTTGTAAATACGGTGAAAAATGTTATTTTTTGAGGGGGTGTCTTGTATTTGAATCCTCAGTGTATCAACAATGATATCCTCATTTTGTCCGTAATTATCCGTCAAAAAGAGGAATAAAAAGAGGTTGATATAAAGGATTCGTAATCGCATAAAAATACTTTTTATCTGATTTAATATTTTTAGCACGCATTTTGCTGTAAATTTTGCATTTGATTGCAAATTGCATGCAGGATTTTACGGCAATAATGATGCCAATGTTTAATTTTTTCAAATCATTTTTTAATGGGGCATTTATTTATCATAATTGCATTTTTGATTCTTCTTTCTGTGCCGGTTAAGGCTCAGTTAGGGCAGAAGGTTTGTCCCATAACGATTTATGACGCTTATAATAAGCCTTTACAGCTGCCTTTTTTGGGAGAAAAGCATCTGCTTATTTTTTATGTAGATCCCGACCATCCCAGCCAGAACCGGGAATTCAGAAATTATTTTAAAAAACATCCTTTTACAGATGAAAATATAGAATCTTATGGGATTGTCAATTTAAAAGATGCTCCTTTATTGGCAAACTCTTTGCTTCGTTTTATGATTCGGAAAGAGATTGCGGGAACTCAGGCTTATGTATATAATGATCCGGATCATACTTTAAAACACGCCTGGAGGTTGGGAAATGTGAATAATAAATTTGTCGTATTGTGGATTAATAAAGATTGTGTGATTGAATTTTTTAAAGCGGGTCAGCTGACGGATGAAGAGGTAGAGCAGATTCATGCCTTGATCCGTAAATACAAAAAGAAAAAAACAGATACGGACAGACAAAGGCGGGATTCTTTAAGCCGAAACACGGAGAGGGTAGAGAAAAAAGTTTATTAGTGATCTCTTTTTAAATAAAAAGCCCGGGAAAGTGATAGAGTTCAGTTACAGTTTATCCTTTCTCCGGGCATTTTTTTTCGGGGGAAAATTTAGGAAATAACAAGTGCAGGCTTGATATGACCTGGTGCTTTTGTCCCGAAAGCTGCAAATCGGTATCTGGCAGGTCTTCTGACTTGCTTCCGGAGTGAAGCGCCTTCCCGTCGGTTCAACAGTGGCTAAGTTTGCTTTTCCTTGAGGAAGCTTACAGCAGCGGGTACTGTCCGGGATTTTCACCCGGTTCCCTTTTCATTCATACCCGGGAATTACGGGAATGAACACCAAATACATGAAACAAAGATAAAAAGGAAAACCCAAAAAGCAAAGATGTCGGAAAAAGAAATGAGGCTGAAGGAAAAAAATCCTGACAGCCTCTTTTATATTCTTGTCAATCGTTTGATTTCGACTTTTCGTGTCGCTTCCTTTCTGTTTCATCCAGAAATATTTTCCGAAGGCGCATAGAATGAGGCGTTACTTCTACGTATTCGTCTTCCTGTATATATTCGAGCGCTTCTTCCAGGCTGAATTTTACGGGCGGGGCAATACTAACCTTGTCATCTGAACCGCTGGCACGCATGTTCGTTAGTTTCTTGGATTTGCATACGTTGATGACGATATCGTCCGGACGGGTACTTTCTCCGATGACCTGACCGGCATATACTGTCTCTCCGGGTTCTATGAAAAATTTACCCCTATCCTGAAGTTTATTGATGGCATATGCAAAAGTGTCACCTGTTTCCATAGCAATCAGGGAACCGTTAATCCGCATTTCTATTTCTCCTTTATAAGGTTCAAATCCTTTGAACCGGTGAGCGATTACCGCTTCTCCTGCTGATGCCGTAAGTAAATTGCTGCGTAAACCAATGATCCCTCTGGAAGGAATGTCGAAATCGAGATGAACCCGGTCACCCCTGGTTTCCATATTGTTGAGAGTCCCTTTGCGCTTAGTGACCATTTCGATGGCTTTTCCGGAAAATTCTTCCGGAATGTCGATGGTAAGCTGCTCTACGGGTTCGCATTTTTTCCCGTCAATTTCTTTGATGATGACTTTGGGCTGACCCACCTGGAGTTCATATCCTTCCCGTCGCATCGTCTCAATCAGTACACTTAAATGAAGTACGCCTCTGCCGAATACGACAAAAGAATCAGCACTGGGACCCGGTTGTACTTTCAGTGCCAGGTTTTTTTCCAGTTCTTTATCCAATCTTTCTTTGATATGGCGGGAGGTGACATATTTCCCGTCTTTCCCAAAAAAAGGAGAATTATTAATTGTAAAAAGCATACTCATTGTCGGTTCGTCTATGGCAATAGGAGGAAGAGCTTCCGGATGGTCATAATCTGCTATTGTATCCCCGATTTCAAACCCTTCAATCCCTACCAAAGCACATATTTCACCTGCCTTTACTTCGTCTACCTTTTTTTTCTCCAATCCTTCAAAGAGCATAAGATCTTTAATACGTGTCTTTTCGAAAGTGACTCCGTCTCTTTTGCAAAGAGTAACAGCCTGGCCTCCTTTTAATGTTCCGCGAGTTATTTTCCCGATAGCAATACGGCCTACATAGGAAGAATATTCCAAGGAGGTAATAAGCATCTGGGGGCTACCTGCCGCTGCCTGCGGGGCGGGAATATTAGCAATAATAGCATCTAATAAAGCCGTGATATCTGTAGACGGTTTTTTCCAGTCTGTGGACATCCATCCTTGTTTTGCACTTCCGTAAACAGTCACAAAATCCAATTGCTCTTCCGACGCACCCAGGGAAAACATCAAGTCGAAGACTTCTTCCTGCACTTCTTCCGGCCGGCAATTGGGCTTGTCGACTTTGTTGATAACTACAATGGCCTTTTTGCCTAATCCCAATGCTTTTTGTAATACAAAACGGGTCTGGGGCATAGTGCCTTCAAAAGCGTCTACTAACAGCAATACCCCATCGGCCATATTCAGAACGCGTTCTACCTCTCCCCCAAAGTCAGAGTGGCCCGGGGTATCAATGATATTTATCTTGTAATCCTTATATCGGACTGATACGTTTTTAGAAAGTATAGTTATTCCTCTTTCCCTTTCAAGGTCGTTGTTGTCGAGGATAAGATCTCCTCCTTGTTTTTCGTTTTCTCTGAATAATTTACCCTGGAGGATCATCTTATCCACCAAAGTCGTTTTGCCATGGTCGACGTGAGCGATTATGGCAATATTCCTTAAATTCTGCATTTTGTGATTATAAAATTAGGGCGCAAATTTAGTATAAAAACAGGAGAAAAAGAATAATTCGGTTTGTAAAATGCAGAATTAATTTATACAAAGGTTTGAAAAAGAGACAGAGAGTCTTTTCTGTCAGGCAGATTAGGGAAAAGATAATGAAATAAGTTTCCTAAAGTTTATTACATTTGTAACTGAATTTTGTATTTTATACATTTCTGATAAAACATCTGACGTTATGAAGAAAAGTTTTTTTCTGCCTGCTCTGACTTATGGAGTTTGCGGAGTTAGTGCTGTCGTTTCTGCTCAAGAGACATCGTCTAGCCGGACGCCTAATATCGTTTTTATTATTGCTGATGATCTAGGCTATGGAGATGTAAGTTGTTACGGGCAGCAGAAGTTCAGCACTCCGAACATCGATCGTTTAGCCCGGGAGGGGTTGAGGTTTACACAGTGTTATTCCGGAACAACGGTCAGTGCACCTTCGCGCGCTTGTCTGCTATCGGGATTACATTCGGGACATGCTCCTATACGGGGCAATAAGGAGGTAGAGCCGGAGGGACAGGCTGCTTTGCCGGAAGGGATGGTTTCCATTTTCAGCGTGTTTAAAGATGCAGGTTATGTGACAGGGGCATTCGGGAAATGGGGATTAGGGTCTCCGGGTTCCGTGGGAGATCCGAATAGGCAGGGAATAGACGATTTTTTCGGGTATAATTGTCAGTTGTTGGCTCATAATTATTATGCCGATCATTTGTGGGAAAACGAACGTCGCATTGAACTGACCGGAAATTATAACGGAGCATATGGTGTATATACTCAGGATACCATTCATAAGAAAGGACTAGAATTTATAGAGAAAAATAAAGATAAACCTTTCTTTTTATTTTTACCTTATGTTATTCCTCATGCGGAATTGATTGTTCCGGAGGATAGTATTATTCGGAAATTCAGGGGACTTTATCCGGAAAAACCTTTTAAAGGATGTGATGCAGGGTGTAGGATGTTCCGGAAAGGAGGATATTGTTCACAGCCGGAGCCACATGCTACTTTTGCCGCTATGATTTATCGGTTGGATGTTTATGTCGGGCAGGTCGTTGCCAAGTTAAAAGAATTGGGACTTTACGATAATACGATTATTGTTTTTACAAGTGATAATGGTCCTCATAAGGAAGGAGGAGCCGATCCGGACTTTTTTAATAGTAACGGAGGTTTCCGGGGATACAAACGGGATGTATATGAGGGGGGCATCCGGGTTCCGTTTATTGCCGTATGGCCCGGAGTTATTCAGCAAGGAGAGACGGATTTTATGTGTTCTTTCTGGGATATGATGCCGACTTTTGCTGCTTTGACAAATCGTAAATCAGGAACGACGGATGGTATCAGTTTGATGCCTTTATTGACGGGAAAAGGAAAACAGGAAAAACACGAATATTTTTATTTTGAATTCCAGGAATTGGGAGGAAGGCAGGCTGTACGGAAGGGGGACTGGAAATTAATACGTTTAAATGCTTCTAAAGGCGATGCTTCTAAATACGAATTGTATAATTTGGCTGCTGATCCGGCTGAGCAAGAGGATTTACTGACTTTAAAACCGGCAAAGGTAAAGGAACTTAAAAAATTAATGGAGAAAGCTCATACTTATAGTCCGGATTGGCCTTTATTGGAAGAAGAATGGAAAAATGTAAAGCAGGAATAATCTGTTTGTCCCGCATAAATCGGGTCCCGTCAAAATTTCTGTTTATTCCGGAAAGATAGATTTAACCGTGAGGAAATTTTTTCCTTCCTTCCGTTTGGAGGGAGTAAAAAAGACCGCTTCGTTCAAGAGGCGGTCTTTTGGTTTTATTCAACAGTATTGGCACTTCCCAATACATTGATTAATTTGTGTTTGTATAATTCTTTCAGTGAATCCCGGGCTGGACCAAGGTATTTTCTCGGATCGAATTCTGCCGGTTTCAGGACGAATACTTCCCGGATAGCAGCGGTCATAGCCAAGCGGCCGTCGGAATCGATGTTGATCTTACATACAGCAGATTTAGCAGCTTCCCGCAGTTGATCTTCCGGAATACCAATGGCATCTTTCAACGCTCCTCCGTATTTATTGATGATTGCTACTTTATCCTGGGGTACGGAAGAAGAACCGTGTAATACAATCGGGAATCCCGGGATACGTTTCTCAATTTCTTTCAGAATGTCAAACCGTAAAGGAGGGGGAACTAAAGTACCTTCAGCATTACGGGTACATTGTTCCGGTTTGAATTTATTTGCTCCGTGAGAAGTACCGATAGAAATAGCCAAAGAATCCACTCCGGTTTTACGAACGAAATCTTCTACTTCTTCCGGACGGGTATAAGTATGATGTTCAGCTGAAACTTCATCTTCAACGCCGGCTAATACGCCTAGTTCTCCTTCTACAGTTACGTCAAACTGATGTGCATAATCCACTACCTTGCGGGTTAAGGCCACATTTTCATCATAAGGAAGGTGTGAACCGTCAATCATGACAGAAGAGAAACCCATGTCGATACAACTTTTACAAAGTTCAAAGCTGTCCCCGTGGTCAAGATGGAGTACAATCGGAATATTTAATCCCAGTTCCTTTGCATATTCCACAGCTCCTTGGGCCATGTAACGAAGAATAGTCTGGTTGGCATATTTACGTGCACCACTGGATACCTGAAGAATAACCGGTGATTTACATTCAACAGCAGCAGATATAATGGCTTGCATTTGCTCCATATTGTTAAAATTAAATGCTGCAATTGCATATTTGCCTTCCATCGCTTTTTTGAACATCTCGCGGCTGTTTACCAGCCCTAGATCTTTGTAATTTACCATAATATATTTTTTTAAATTTACAGAATACGCATCAAAGATAACAGTAAAAAAATAAAAATAAAAAAGATGATTGAAAAAGAGCTGTTCTAAGGTTAAGTTGTTAATTATTAAATTCTTTTTACCAAATAATCTCTGTCATCCCGTGTTCTTTCAGATACTGATTTGTTTTACTGAATTGATGATTACCAAACCAGCCACCCCGGTTTGCAGAAAGAGGCGAGGGGTGCACACTTTTCAACACCAGATTTTTTTGAGTATCAATATAAGCTCCTTTTCTTTGTGCATAAGCTCCCCATAATAGAAATACCAAATTACTTTTTTTCTCTGTCAGGCGTTGGATAACGGCGTCGGTAAAAGTTTCCCAGCCTTTGTTCTGATGGGATCCTGCGCAGTGAGCCCTGACCGTAAGCGTCGCATTGAGCAATAATACTCCCTGGTCTGCCCAGCGTTCCAGATTACCGGATTTTGGAATAGGGGTTCCCAAATCGTCATGAATTTCTTTAAAAATATTTTGAAGAGAAGGGGGTTGTTCAATCCCTTCCGGGACGGAAAAACAGAGTCCATGAGCCTGGCCGGGCCCGTGGTAGGGATCTTGCCCTAAAATCACTACTTTTGTTTTTTCTACGGGACAGTGATTAAAAGCATTGAATATCAGTTTCCCCGGAGGATAAATCCGGAAATGTGTGTACTCATCCTTGACAAAAGCTATGAGTTGTTCGAAATACGGTTTTTCAAACTCGTCTTTTAATAGCGCTTTCCAGGATTCTTCAATTTTTACATCCGCCATAATAATCTGTTTTAAAACTTCCAGTCGTTCTTGAGCAGAGACGATCTAATTATTTTATTTTTAATTCAAAGAGTTTCGGCCAGCGTTTGCCGGTCAGGTATACAGTCTTTTTTTCAGGATTCCAGGCAATTCCGTTTAAAACATCATCGCTGTCATCTAATTGTCGTTGGTCGGCTACCGGCAGTAAATCAGCCAGATCCATTTCTCCTTTCACTTCTCCGCTTTCGGGATCTATCATTACAATGCGGTCACTCATCCAAACATTAGCCCACACCAGACCGTCAATGTATTCTAACTCATTCAGATTTTTAACGGGACCATTGTGGTCGTATACTTCTGTTTCTTGAATAATACCGAAAGTAGAAGGTGCTATATGATATAGTTTATGACTTCCGTCGCTCATAATCAGCCGGTCGTCCAGGGTCGTAATCCCCCACCCTTGAGTGTTATAGCGGAAAGTGGATTCCAGACTGAAGGTTTTTAAATCGTAAATAAAACCTTGTCCGGAAGTCCAGGTCAACTGAAAGATTTTGTCTTTATAAATAGTGATCCCTTCTCCGAAAAGTTTGCTGTCGATGTTTAATACAGAAAGTATTTTTCCATCTTTCATATCGTATTTCCGTATACCTGATTCTCCGTATTGTCCCGTGCTTTCGTACATGAAATTGTCCTGATATACTAATCCTTGGGTATAGGCTCCCGGGTCGTGAGAGTAGATTTTAACGATTTCATAACCGTATTTCTGAGGGGCAACGTCCGGCTTAAGCTCAATATTTACACTCGCTACTCCTTTTTTATTATCCGGATGAAAAGCGATTACTTTCAGGGTTCGTTTTCCCGTTTTTCCCGGAGGAAGCCGGAAAGAATAAGAAATGGCGTCTTTTAGGGAAGCAATTTTTTCCCCCTCCCAAAAAATTTGTACGGAATCAACCGGAAATTTCTCCTTAACCGAAAAACGCAGGTCAATAAGATCATTATAACTCAGTAAAGTATTCTTTTCCGGCGAAATAATCCGGATACTATTGACATATTTCCCTTCTGCTTTAGGTGCAGGAGTGACAATTTTTTCCCCGGTATTTTTTTCTATTTTTTTCTCTCCTTTGCACGCTAAGAGAAGCAGAATAATAATTAAATAAAAGTAAGGCATATATAAATAAATATATTAAAAAGGGAATCCTTCCCTCTGTTTT
>JAEXFF010000337.1 GCA_023400335.1 Bacteroidota bacterium | reverse complement strand
CTATCCCGTCGTGATAATATGCCATTCCTTTTCCGTCAAATAAATGTAAAGAGTCAATTTTCCCTCTCCGCAAACATTGAGCAACAGAAGTCATTATTTTGCCCTTTCCTTTTCCTTTAAGCTCACTGCCTAAACAGATAATTGCTTTCCCGGTAAAAAAGTAAGTTTTATGCCCCAGTAAAGCATTTTTATCGATTTCCAAAGCCATTATACCTGTTTTATCGTCAGCAATTCCTCCGACAAAATCGGCTTTATTTTGAAATATATCCCATTTTCTGTCTGTTTCAAACAGTTGTTCTTCCTCCCAAACACTTACCCCCGGTATCCTCCGCCAGTCCCACACCGGAAAAATATCCCGGAACTCATCTCCCCGTATATAACAATAAAGAGCTCCGTCTCCTAAATAATCCCCCCTCAGATTTTCGCTGTTTACAATTTCTCCGCCAATCACCCGGCTGGAACTCATTTTTACAGTCGCAAACCACGTTTTACTCCGGAATACGCCGAAATCCGAATAAGGAAAGAAACGAAATCCGTTTTTCTTATTACTTTTTTCCTTTCCCCGGACGTGAACATTGTAAAAGTGTTCATACTGCTTGCTGTAGGCAGGGTCAGCCATCATCATATTCCGAAGCGCTTTTCCCAAAGCAAAGGCTTTCCCCCGCTGAGCATGCTCAAATAACTGGCGTCCGCAAGCACTGATATCCATATACCCTCTCCAAACAACCCATTGTAATCCTTCCCGTAAATAAGCCCGTAACACCTCCATCTGTCCGGGAGACAAAGCATACACTGTTCCCTGAAACACCCTCGCCCAGTGAGCCATGGTTACGATAAAAGCCAAACCATAATTTCCGAATTGCAATTGGGGCCCGTGCTGTTGAAAACTCATATCCGGCTTTATTCCTTCTCCTTCCGTCTGAATTTTCAACTCCCGTAACAGTTCTTCTCTGGCCTGTAAAAAAAGCAAGGTATCTTCCTGCAACAACGCCCGTACTAATACATTTTCGGCCAGCCATACCCGGTTCTGTCCCGTCCGTCCCAAACGGGCATTCTCCATGCAGGCGACGGCTTTTACCTTTTCTTCCTTTCCCAGCTCCGGCTCCATCAACAGAAAAACGCCCCCCATCATCTTGGGAACCCCAATCTCATTATACCACCAATTCCGGCAACGGAAATTTCCCCTGAACCAGTAATCTAATGCAAGCCTTATCTTTTTCCCTACATTCTGTTGCCTATAATAAACGGAGGCAGGATCCCGGTATGCCTTCGCCAGATACAATAAACGTTCCGCATGAAAAGAAGGCTGCCAGCCATTACGGCTGCTATCCCTGTAATCGAGATCCGGCCAGGATCCTTCCGGTCCCAATGTCTCCAAATATTGAATTACTCTTCCCGCATCCGTCCCCTCCTTCAATTCCCGGATCATGATATCCGGATTTCCTCCCTTCCGGTTTATCTGAGCAATCTCCTTCTGTAATGCCGGGGTTTCATTCAATACCCGGAAATATGATTCACACAGATGCCGTTTTACAACCTCCATCTCTGATGTTCCAGCCCTGCAGTCCAAACAAAAACAGATGATCAGGCCGATTATACTCATTTTCTTCATTTCCTACCGATTCAAGCATAGAAATTATTTCCTTTCTCTAAAAAACGTTAATCCCTGAAATCCATGGGCACTTCCCGCTTTTTCCGGTGACAACCTTCAGGCTCCGGATGAGCTTCCGGATTGCGGGAATCAAAATAATATATACCATAACCATCCAATAAACGGTAAACACCTTCCAAACCTTTCCGGAAACGACTGAAATCCTTTTTCCCCTCCAGTGTCCAGGCTGCCTCTGCCAAGGCACATAAACGGGGGAAAGTCATATAATCCAACCGATTCTCATTTTGTACACGCTCTGTCCATAGATTTGCCTGAATCCCCCGGATAAAACCCGAATAATTTGCCGGCCATTTCTCCTCCCTTCTCCACTTCTCCGGAAAAGCATAAACATCTTCCAGAGGACAAAAACCGTCCCATACCCTTCCCCACTTGTCCCCCTCCTGCTGTATAAAATCAAAATACAAAGGTTTCCGGGGACACAAAACCGTAGCAAATCCCTTCTCCAGACACTTCCTCAATACCTCCGGACGATCGTGCCGCCACCAAAAAATCAGCGTAGAGGAAGGTTCAGGACACGCCTCCAGCAATTCATCCCATCCCGCAGTTCTTTTTCCCAAGTTCCTTACCGTATCGCTCATCCGATGCATAAAATAATTTTCTACCTCTTTTATGTCCTTCAGATTTTCCTGCTGCATCAGCCTCCGAATATACGGGTCCGTTTTCCAAGCTTCACTCCCAAAAGCCACTTCATCCCCTCCGATATGCAAATAAGCAGAAGGGAACAAGCCGGCAACTTCCCTTAGAACTTCTCCTAAGAAAGTGTATACCTCTTCTTTTCCAGGATGAAAAGTAAAATCCGGATGTGCAGGCGTCCCTCCTCCGGAATATGCCGGATAAGCCCTGTTCGCTGCGGTCGCATGCCCAGGCATATCCAATTCCGGAATAATTTCAATATGACGTTCGCTCGCATAATCCACAATTTCTTTTATTTCTTCCTGAGTATAATAGCGGGAGGTGCTGTCTTCCGGACAACTCCAACTTCCCTTTCCTCCGACAGCTGTCAAACGGGGATATTTTTTAATTTCTATCCGCCACCCCGGTTCATCTGTCAAATGCCAGTGAAATTTATTCAGCTTAAAATAAGCCATCAAATCCAAAAGCTGTTTCACTTTTTCTTTTCCGAAAAAATGTCTGGCTTCATCCAGCATATATCCCCTCCATTCGTACCGTGGGAAATCTTCTATCCGGCAACAAACCAAATTTACTCCGTTCCCTACTTTCTCCCCATCCTCCACAAGCTGCAGCAATGTTTGTATTCCGTAAAAGACACCCGCCGGTGTTTTTCCACTTATTTCCAAACGGTCCGGAGTTATCCGCAACCGGTATCCCTCCCGAACTTTCAGTTGTCTGTCCAATTTTAACAAGATATTCGATTTCTGCTCAAGTCGCTTTCCTATCCGCGCCGTATATCCAGCAGTTTCTAACTTCTTTTTTAAAAACTCAGCTTCTGCAAATAAGGAATCTTCTGCACAATAGATGACTCCTTTTTTCAATTCAAATTTTTCTTCCGAAATTTCCACAGCGGCCGGCCAAGGGATTAAACATAAGGATTGGGCCGGGGAGGTATATACAAAAAAGAATAAGCACACACTTAAAATAAAAAACGTCCGGAAAGCCGAAATAACGGGTGGAATACAAACATTTAAATTAAACTTCATCATTTCATTTTTTAAAGCAATATATAACTGATTGCTCCAGAATTAAGAATTATATTTCAGAATATTCTCATTATTAATAATTGAAATAGACGACCCTATCAGGTAATGCACCCTCTCCTTCTCTTTAATATATAATCGATAACATACCACCCCTCCCCCCTACATCTTTCTGCAGGGGAAAATCATTATCCTATTCCCGACAGTACGTTTTCCCTTATTCGTCCGGCAGTTTTCTACTTTTTCCAGGACCCCCATTTTACTTCTTCGGTACCGGCTTCATAAGCCAATTTCCGGGCCAGAACGAACAAATAATCTGATAAGCGGTTTATGTATTTGATCAGCAATTCATCTACGGGATATTCTTTTGCTACATCCAGGATCCGTCTTTCCACTCTCCGGCACACCGTGCGGGCAATATGGCAAACCGCAGAAGCCTGGTCACCTCCCGGCAAAATAAAGCTCATCAGAGGAGGCAATTCAGCATCCATTCTGTCCATAGCCTGCTCCAATCCCGCTACATTCTCTTCCGTGACAACTAATTTCGTTTCCAAACCTTTAACTGTTGTATCTGTAGCCAGATTGCCTCCTATGGAAAACAAAATATTCTGAATAATAATAATATCCTCTTTTGCAGTTGCATCGATTTCGAAGGAACGAATCAAGCCAAGAAAGCTATTCAATTCATCCACACTACCATACGCTTCCAGGCGTACGCTATTTTTTGCCACCCGGGTGCCTCCGACCAAAGAAGTCATCCCTTTATCCCCTGTTTTTGTATATATTTTCATAATAGGTAGGTATATTGGATTAAGTGATTATGTGATTAAATGATTAAGTGATATCTTCCTTTTTGTAATTTATTGTTGTAAAATAATATTCCGTACCACATCATATCGACTGTCACAGTGGCTTTTCCGCGAGCCTGTTGCCACAAAGCAGCATTAAATTTATTTTTATAGATGTCTGCAATGACAACACAGACAGGTAAATGCATATTTTCACCAAAATTCAAAGAATTCCCCTGCAATAAAGTACGGGCGTCCCGGCCAATATATATAAAATCCGCTTCCGGTAATAAATCCGGCTTATTTTTTACGATTTCCGCATGCTCTCCGGCTTCCGATAAATACAAAAGTACATTTTCCGGTTTCGCACTTAAACATAAAACGTTCTTTACCTCCAAATAGTTCACTAACCGGCACATTAACCGATAGAATTTTCGCTCCCGGTAACGGATACCACTTAACCGTTCCGCCTGTTCCGGGTAGATAAATTTTCGCTCTTTATCCCGGAGAACATTCATTATCAGATTAAACATAAAAGGGGAATGAACCCCAAATCCCCGTTTGTGGCGAAAACGAACCGCATGTTTTAGCCTTTCTCTCAAATAGGAATACATTTTGTTTCGCTTTTATGTCTTTAGGTGCTAAATAATCCTTACGAAATTAAAATATATTTCCGACATCCTGAACGAACTCACTTATTTTTTTTATTTTCGTACTCAGATAAAAAACAGGCAGCAAGCAGGCAGAAAATCCGTTGCTTTAGTTAATTTTAAACTTTTCAATTTTTGGAGATTTCAGGTTTAAATATCAAGTTTCTAACCGGTGTAGGTGAAAAAAAAGCGGCCATTTTAAACGAGGAACTGGGGATACAGAGCTACGAAGATATGTTATATCATATCCCGTACAAATACATAGACCGTTCAAAAATTTACCAGATTGCCGAACTTACTCCCCGTTTACCCTATATTCAGGTCAAAGCCCGCATCCGTGGCCTGAAAAGCCTGGGTGCCGGGAAATCCCTGCGCATGTCCGCCACGGCATACGACGAAACCGGAGAACTGGAACTGATTTGGTTTAAAGGATTTAAATACCTGAACAGCCAGATAGAAGCAGAGAAGGAATATCTCATTTTTGGGCAACCCTCCGAATTTAACCGGAAATTAAATATCATTCATCCGGAAATAGATCTTTTTGAAAGCGCCTCCCACCTGCTGCTCGGCTTTCAGGCAGTCTACCCGACTACAGAAAAGATGAAAAAGGCTTTTCTCAACTCGAAAGCGATCAGTAAAATACAGGATCATATTTTTAAGAGTATCAACGGAAAAATTCCGGAAACACTGCCAGCCTGGTTTATCCAAAAATACAAGTTACCTTACCTGCACGAAGCTTTATATAATGTGCATTTCCCCGGATCTCCGGAGATATTACGGAAAGCCTTGTTCCGGCTGAAATTCGAAGAGTTGTTTTATATTCAACTCAATATTCTGAAATTAAAATACAAAAGGAAAACTGTTTTTAAAGGCTGTCCTTTTATAAATATCGGAGATTATTTCAATCGGTTTTATAATCTCTATCTTCCTTTCCCCCTCACGAATGCTCAGAAAAGGGTCATCAAGGAAATCAGGCAGGATTGCGGCAGCGGGAAGCAAATGAACCGGCTTTTGCAAGGTGATGTCGGTAGCGGAAAAACGCTCGTAGCCGTCATGTGTATGCTTATGGCCCTGGATAATCATTATCAAACTTGCCTCATGGCACCGACAGAAATTCTGGCCAGCCAGCATTTTGTAACCATCAGCGAAATGCTGAAAGATATGGACATCCGCATAGCCCTGCTTACCGGTTCTACCAAAAAGAAAGAACGCACAGAAATTCACCGTCAACTCGCTGACGGAAGTTTACAAATCATTATCGGAACCCATGCCCTTCTGGAAGATGTGGTCGCTTTCAATAATGTAGGACTGGTCATTATAGACGAACAACATCGTTTTGGGGTAGCCCAACGCGCAAAATTATGGCATAAAAATAATATTCCTCCCCATGTGCTAGTTATGACAGCTACCCCTATCCCCCGTACTTTAGCGATGACTTTATACGGCGATCTGGACGTATCAGTCATTGACGAGCTCCCTCCGGGACGGAAACCGGTAACAACCATACATGCCTTTGACAACAAACGACGGGAAGTATTCAAATTTATCGAACAAGAATTAGCAAAAGGACGCCAGGCTTACATCGTCTATCCCCTGATCTCAGAATCGGAAAAAATGGACTTCCGGAATCTGGAAGAAGGATACCAGAAAATTACTGAATATTTCCTGCCCAAAGGGTATAAAACCAGTATGGTCCACGGAAAAATGAAGCCGATAGACAAAGAAGGGGAAATGCAATTGTTTGTTTCGGGCGAAACTCAGTTACTGGTGGCCACAACCGTAATCGAAGTAGGCGTAAACGTTCCCAATGCTTCCATAATGGTCATCGAAAGTGCTGAACGTTTCGGGCTCTCCCAATTACACCAGCTACGCGGACGCGTGGGGAGAGGTGCCGAACAATCCTACTGTATTCTGATGACGTCCTACAAAATATCAAACGATTCCCGCAAAAGAATTGAAACGATGGTTTCCACCAACGACGGTTTCGAAATAGCCGAGGCCGATTTGAAATTACGTGGCCCCGGAGATATTGAGGGCACTCAGCAAAGCGGATTAAGTTGTAATTTAAAAGTTGCAAATCTGGGGAAAGACGGTCTGATCCTGAATGAAGCTTCCCAAATTGCTTCCTCTATCCTGGAAGAAGATCCCGATCTTCAAAAAGAAGAGAATGCAGTGTTCGCCGCTCAAATTAAACGATTATTCAAAACGAAAATAAACTGGCGATATATTAGTTAAGTTACCACTCGACATCCGCAAACCGTCTGCCGGGAATAAGACGCATCAATGCATTGCAAAACATACTCTTTCTATTATGAACAGAAGCGGTAAAAACGGATAAATGTAAAAAGCTGCCGGAAAATCCGGCAGCTTTAAAACCAGCGAAAATATGTTTTACGCATTTTTATTTTTTCCGGTAAAATTTATGAGGCTTGATCATCAATTCCGGTTTCAGTAGTTCGTCCAACTCTTCTTTTGTCAACAATTTTTCTTCCAGCACCAGATCGTATACACTTCTGTTTTCCTTCAATGCCCGCTTAGCAATCCGGGAAGAGTTTTCATACCCTAACGTCGGATTCAAAGCCGTTACAATACCAATACTGTTCAATACCATCTCACGGCAACGCTGTGCATTTGCAGTAATACCTTCTATACACAATACCCTCAACCGTTCCATTCCTTTCTGTAACATTTTTATAGAACTGAAAATAGCATGCACAATGATCGGTTCCATTACATTCAGCTGCAATTGTCCGGCTTCAGCAGCAAAAGTAACAGTCAGGTCGTTACCAATAATGCGATAGCAAATTTGATTGACAACCTCGGGAATAACCGGATTTACTTTACCCGGCATAATAGAAGAACCAGGCTGCATCGGAGGCAGGTTGATTTCATTCAAACCACAACGCGGACCGCTGGACAATAAACGCAAATCATTGCAAATTTTAGACAACTTAATTGCCATCCGTTTTAAAGCGGAAGAATACATTACGGTAGAACCCGTATCCGGGGTAGCCTCAATTAAGTTGGAAGCCAACAGAAATTCATGACCACTGATGATCCGCAGGTTCTTGATACACTTCTGAGAATATTCCGGTTCAGAATTGATTCCGGTACCGATAGCAGTAGCCCCCATGTTTACTTCCAGGAATAAACGGGCCATCTGATTCAAACGGTCGATTTCTTCTTCCAGATTAGCAGCAAAAGCTTCAAATTCCTGCCCCAATGTCATTGGTACAGCGTCCTGTAACTGAGTACGACCCATTTTTAAGACTTCTTTAAACTCTTCTCCCTTTTCCCGGAATGCCTGAATCAATAGTTTTAACTCAGCTACCAGTTCGTCATTCATAAAGATGAACGCTAATTTGAAAGAAGTCGGGAAGGCATCATTTGTAGACTGGGATAAATTCACATGATTATTGGGATGACAATACTGATATTCCCCTTTCTGATGTCCCATTAATTCCAAAGCCCGGTTTGCAACTACTTCATTGATATTCATATTCGTCGAAGTTCCGGCTCCCCCCTGAATCAAGTCGACCGGAAACTGATCCCCCAGTTTCCCTTCTATAATTTCTTCACAAGCTTTTTGGATAGCAGCAGCAATATTGTCAGGTATCAGACCTAATTCCTGATTCGACCGGGCAGCAGCCCATTTTACCATGGCTAAAGCCTTTACATAGTGAGGATAATCTCCTATTTCAATACCACTGATATTAGCAAAGTTTTCAATTCCTCTCAGGGTCTGTATACCATAATAAGCGTCTGCAGGAACCTCTTTTTCGCCCAACAGATCATGTTCAAGACGTGTTTTCATAATTACAACCGTTTAATTCATTTAAGAGTTCTTATATGTGTTTTTGTTCTATTTTTATGTATTAAACGACTTACCCCCTATAAATTTAACAGTTCTGCCGTTTAAAGACGTCAAAGTTAACAAAGAAAAACAGATTAAACCAATCTTTCACCAAAAGAAATGCGTCCTTCCTTTCTCAGGAAAGACGCGTTGTTCAAACGTTTACGGAAAATCTAAAAAAATTTAACATTCCGGCTTTTCAAAAAAGTCTTTTTTTATCCCTTATGATTCAAAATCCACTGCCTCCGTTTCTTCTTTTTTCAAAGGTTTTAAGTTCGCCGGGATTTCTTCGTCTTTTTCTGAAAAATAAGGAAATACATCCAGAAAAGTAGTATCCGTTATTCCACTAATTTCATAAGGAACAACAAAGGTGGAAAGACTCTTTTCCAAATTTTCCAAAGCCCGGTTGATATTGGCTGCCGCAACCAGATAATATTGGCTGCTGGATTTTTCCTTACCGCTGATTTCGTCCGCATCTATAATGACGACTTTCGCTTTATACCAACGATCGTCATTTTCATCTTCCGAAGGGACTAATTCAGTAATATTCGATTTTTTTAAACCGCTGATGTAATACTCCCCTTTAATCAAGGTCTCCATCTCCTGCATGATTCTGCTTTCTGCCTCTGTATACGACAGGGCATCCAACAGATAGGACTCATTTACTTTTCTCTCCCGGCCGTCCTCATTAACTTTCACATACTTTACTTTCGCTTCAAACCAATTTGCTGTCATTTTTGTAATTTTAAAAGTTTACGCCCATCCTTTGATACGGATTAACGGACATTTTCTATTTTAAAAGTTCCCGTTCCCTCACTTTACCAGTATGCAGGGAAGCCATTAGTTAAGATTGCTTTGTATCCCGCCAGCCGGCTGCACAAGCTGTAAATAACGAATTTCTGAAGGGGCTTATTCCCCGGGAATTTTCACTGCAAAAATAATCGAATAAGGATCAAAAAATCTTTTTCTTCCCTAAAAATTCATTATTTCTTTTTGTCTTTAGGTGACAAAAGAACCGTCCCTTTGTCACAAGAAGTTAAAAAAGCCTTTCAGACCTGAGTGTGCTTTTTTCCATTTTGTCATTCAGTTTGTTTTTTGTAATTTAGCCGTCTAAATAAAAACGGTAAATTATGTTTCCACAAGACGAATTCAAAAAATATGCGATAAAACACAAAGGCATCAATAGCCTGACGCTGGAAAAGTTCCAGTCGTTTACCAACAGTTATTTCACTCCGAATATCATAGAAGAACGGCAGTTG
This sequence comes from Bacteroidota bacterium, assembly GCA_023400335.1. Lineage (GTDB taxonomy): Bacteria > Bacteroidota > Bacteroidia > Bacteroidales > Marinifilaceae > Culturomica. The sequence goes on along the minus strand of JAEXFF010000337.1, from coordinate 2,082 downwards.
AATATAGCTTCTATGGATGTATTTTCCCGACTGATGATGGACCGGATTATTTTTCTGGGAGTTCCCATCGATGATGATGTAGCCAATATTATTATGGCCCAGCTTCTTTTCCTGGAAACTTCAGACCCGGGTAAGGACATCCAGATTTATTTCAACACCCCCGGAGGTTCTGTTTATGCAGGTTTAGGTATATACGACACCATGCAATACATCAGTTGTGACGTAGCAACAACCTGTACCGGACTGGCAGCTTCCATGAGTGCAGTGTTACTCACCGCAGGGACTAAAGGGAAACGCTCCGCTTTACAGCATTCCCGCATTATGATTCATCAACCGCTGGGGGGTGCTCAGGGACAAGCTTCAGACATTGAAATCACGGCCCGGGAAATTCAGAAATTGAAAAAAGAATTGTACACCATCATTGCCGAACATTCCGGAAATCCATACAAAAAGATCGAAAAAGATTCTGACCGGGATTATTGGATGACAGCTCAGGAAGCAATGGAATACGGTATGATCGACAAAGTTTTAATCAGAGAAAAAAAGAATGAAAATGCAAGATAAATGTTCGTTCTGCGGACGCTCCAGAAATGAAGTAGATCTTTTAATTGCAGGTACGGACGGTTTTATATGCGATGAATGTGCGGCCCAGGCTTTTGAAATTGTGAAGGAAGAGATGAAGAGTAAATCCACACTCAACCTGGACAAAATCGAAATAAAAAAACCCAAAGAAATTAAAGCTTTTTTAGACCAGTATGTCATCGGACAAAATGAAGCCAAAAAACACATAGCCGTAGCCGTTTATAATCATTATAAACGACTGATACAAAAAGATTCGGACGATGGGGTTGAAATAGAAAAGTCCAATATTGTTATGATCGGCAGAACGGGTACCGGTAAAACGTTACTTGCCCGGACCATCGCCAAAATGCTGCACGTCCCTTTCACTATTGTAGACGCCACAGTATTGACAGAAGCCGGCTACGTAGGAGAAGATATAGAATCGATACTGACCCGTCTTTTACAGGCCGCAGACTATGATGTAGAAGCTGCTGAAAAGGGGATTGTATTTATCGATGAACTGGATAAAATCGCCCGCAAAGGAGATAATCCCTCTATTACCCGGGATGTCAGCGGAGAAGGCGTACAACAAGGACTGCTGAAATTATTGGAAGGCTCTATCGTCAATGTTCCACCACAAGGCGGTCGCAAACATCCCGATCAAAAAATGATCCCGGTAAATACGAAAAATATTCTCTTTATCTGCGGAGGTGCTTTTGACGGAATCGAACGCAAAATTGCTTTACGCCTGAATACCAAAGTAGTAGGATTTAATGCCGAAAAAGCAGTCAATGCTATCGACAGGGACAATTTCTTACAATATATTGCCCCACAGGATTTAAAAGCTTACGGGCTTATTCCGGAAATTATCGGTCGCTTGCCGATTTTAACTTATCTGGAACCTCTGGACAGAGTTGCCCTACGCAATATTCTTACGGAACCCAAAAATGCAATTATCCGGCAGTATGTCAAATTATTTGAACTGGACGGTATTAGCTTGAAGTTCAACGACGATGTATACGAATATATTGTAGATAAAGCCATCGAATTTAAATTAGGAGCCCGGGGATTGCGATCTATTTGTGAAGCGATTATGACCGACCTGATGTATGATGCCCCCTCTCAAGACAAAAAAAGTGTCACCGTCACAAAAGAATATGCGGCAGAACACCTGAATAAATTAAATGTGCAGAAATTAAGAGCCTAATAAAAAAGCGAATCTTTCAAGATTCGCTTTTTTATTGAAACATCATATAAGGTATTTTCGTCAATCCTTCTCCCAATTGGTTAATCCCTTTTTCTAATTTTCCTTTCAGCATCATCTTCATTACCATATTCATTTCCCCCTCAAAGGTCAGGCGCATCCGGGTATCATAAGGTCCATTTTCCAATAATTGTATCCACAGATTAAATTGAAACGGTACATTTTCATCCCCGGCTAATTTTATAAGTTTAGGGCGTTCTTTTTCTACAATCTTTACAGCGACTTCCCCCAAATCCTTTACCTGCACCATACAAGCA
>JAEXFF010000285.1 GCA_023400335.1 Bacteroidota bacterium | reverse complement strand
TTTGTTGCTACGCCCTCCTCGCACAACTCTATTCTTCTGTTTTCTACATATTGGCACACCATTTTTTCCACCACATCATCAGGATAATTACTTTTATTAAATTTTTTCATATCAATTGCCCCGGAAGTTCCAATTACGGCGCGGTATACACTCATATCTACTTTTATTTTCTTTTTTTCACACATTTCTTTCACGCCATAATAATAGCATTGTTCCGTATCCAGCATTAAACCGTCCATATCAAATATAACCATCTTAACATTCTTAATATCCATAAACTTCTCCTTCAAAAAATAAAAAAGGTGTTCGAAATAGCTGTATTTAAAACAAATACTCCTATATCAAACACCCTTCTCTTCTATAAGTTTCTGTAAGTCATTCCGCCAAATTCTGCTTTTCCTTTTATTGTCAAAGTTCCATAATCACAGGGAATGAAAATCGTTTCACCCTTTTTAATTACAGTCCCGTTAATTTCTGCTTTTCCATCAATACAGAATAAAAACATGAATTCTTTTCGCTCAAAAGTTCCATTTTCATCTACTCTGATTCGAAAAGCAGTAAAGATTCCTGGCTTATCAATAAAATAAGCAACTTTACAACCGTTGACATCTTTTTCAACAATATCTACTCCCATATTTTGGTTATCAGGAATATTAACCGTGTCAATTACCTTTTCAACATGGAGCGGTCGATTCGGCATATTTCGTCCCCAATCATAGAGCCTGTATGTAATATCTGAATTTGTTTCAAATCCAAGCTCCACCATATCTTTTTCTTCTTCTGTCGGTGCATATGGAGAACCATGAAGGGTTCCCTGGGGACCATATGTATACTGTCCTTTTTTAATTGTTACTACACGAAACAGCTTATCCCACTGTTCTGTTTCTACCAATTTACGAAATTCTTCTCTCGTTTTAGCATTATGTCCGCGTATTGCCAGATGATCTCTGTCTCCCTGGACAAAAATTCCACATTCAAATTTTCCTTTTTCCCCTTCATGCTGCAAGCAATACTCATCATTAGGGTGTAACTGTACAGATATCTGTTTTACTTTATTTCCTGATCCCATACGTATCGGAAAATCCTCTCTGTTACAGCCAAACAGCTCTTTATGATCCCTGTAAAATTCAGATAATTTTTCTCCGGTTTCCTTTACTGTATTGTCCAGATTATGCTGAGGAAGTGCTATTACATGATACGCAATCGCAATATTGGGCAAATCAGGAGTATATCCATATCTTTCCTTTAAGGCCTGTCCACCCCAGTATTTTGCTTCAAACACAGGTTCTATAAAATAAATCTTCTTTTCCATACTGATTTCTCCTTTTTTATACTATAATTCCAAGACCGCCAAGAACTAAGCTGACTGCCAAAATAATAAATACTGCCAGTGTATAATTTCGTTTTATCTTGTCAAGCATTACGTAAACTCCTGCAACAGTCACAAACGGTAAAAGTCCTGGAACAATGCTGTCAAATACATCTGTCTGCAGATTAAATACCGCACTTCCTGTATCAATTACAAGCGGAGTTGAAACTGAGACAAAACCTGCTGCAAGTCCGCCCATCATGAACATTCCCAGAACACCTGCTGCAGTAATTATTTTATTCAGCCACCCGGAACTTAACAATTTTGTTGCTGATTTTGCACCAAGTCTATATCCAAAGTGATAGGTATTATAACCTACAAAACATGTAACTCCGGCAAATATAAACAGTGGTGCTATTCCTGCTATCCAATTACCGCTTTCAGCCACCGGGATAAAAAATCCCAAAAGAATCGGAAGAAACGTTGCCCAGTTAATGGTATCTCCAATTCCAGCAAATGGTCCCATCAAGCCTGTCTTTACACTGTTGATTGCTTCATCCGGTATTTGCTTTCCCATTGCTTTCTGTTCTTCCATTGCCACTGCAACTCCTAGGGTAATAGCTCCCCATGTACTTTCTGTATTAAAGAACTGCAGGTGTCTCTTTAAGCCCTCTCGAAAATCGTCTTCTTTTTTATAGAGCTTCCTTAAAATAGGAATCATAGAAATACAACATGCCAAAGCCTGCAGTCTTTCAAAAGAGTTCGCAACCTCAACACTAAACCACCATAACCACCATGACTTTGTAATATCTCTTTTTGTCAGAATTCTCTCTTCGTTCTCAAGACTCTCTTTTTTTACTTTCAGTGTACTATTTTCTCTAGTTTGCAGTTCCATTCGCAATTTCCTCCCCAGAGTCTTTATTCGTAAACATAATATGTAAGTAAGCAGCAATTACGCCGAAAATTGAAAGCGGCAATATTCCTATTCCAGACAGCTTCAAGATAAAGTATCCAGCCACAAAATACGGCAGTAATTCCTTTTTTCCGATAATTTTTATAACAATTGCAAATCCTAATGCAGGCAGCATGCCTCCGGCAACAGTAAGTCCATTCATCAGCCAGTCAGGAATCACTGCCAGTACTTTGTCAATATTCGCCGCTCCAAAATATACAGCTACTGCTACTGGTGTTACTGTAATAGGAATACGTGCAAGAGATGGATAAAGCAGACCTGCGAGATAGATGCCTCGCGTATTACCTTCTTCTGCAT
>JAEXFF010000278.1 GCA_023400335.1 Bacteroidota bacterium | reverse complement strand
AACCAGTTTGGGTGTGTTATTGTGAGGATTGGATAATACAAAATTTACTGGAGAATAGAGTAATAAAAGAAAAGGTGAAAGAATATGTAACTAATGATACATTGGGAAAATGGAAGTTTGATCACATGTGGAAGTTATTATGATAAAAGGTACAAAAAAGGATATAGTATTTATATAATGTTTGTTTGGAGCTTTGTGCACTAAAATGTTTTTTCTTTGTTAATATAGAGGATTTTGTTTACCTTTCCTCTAAAAAGAAAAATCCCCAGCTCTTATATTCGTATGTAACTTACTTGTATCTAATTAATTATACTTATAGTCCGTAAATTTTCCCACAAAACGCCTAAGACGACAAGTGTTTTGTCGTCCGAACTAATAAAGTTTGTTACTTTCCTCTTCAGCCTGAAAGGACTACGCCGGTGTCCAATCCCTCTATGGATACAATAATTTTGTAAACGCGCTCCTGTGGCAGCACAAAGGTAATTATGTTGTCGATAGAGGTATATCGGAAAGGTCTATCCGACCCATAACGATTCTAATGCCTGAATATCATTTTGCCATTCCGCCTCCTTTTCAAGACGCTTGAGGTAAACATCTATAAAATCCTCGTCTTTTGTCAGCATGTGCCATACCGCGACCAATAGCTTTCGGGCGATGGCTACTTGTATCTTCATCTTGTTCTTATGGCGTTGGGTGCATTGCACGTAGCTGAAGTTTGAGAAAAAGCAGTTGCGGGTTCTTGATGCGACCCAGGATATTTCAATCAATATCTGACGCAGGAATCGGTTCCCATGCGTCGTCCTGTTGCTCTTGACTTTATTGTTGCTTATATCATTGCGTGGTTTCAATCCACACCATCCTACGAGGTTTGTTGCTTTTTCAAACGGTTTCATGTCAGCCCCGGTCTCCGCAATTATAGCCGAAGCGGCGCGTTCTTTAACACCGGGGATGCTCTGTAGACGTTTGAATTGTTTCGGGAAGTGTTCCTGGCACATGGCAATGAGAGCATTCCTGCATTCTTCGATTTGTCGCTCGATTACCTCTATAAGCTCTGCGTATTGCTTTAACAAACAGATGTCTGCCTGGTGGAAGTCACCCGTTACGGCATCCTTTATGATGTTGCGTCCGTATTTACGCAGAGTTTTTCCATGAATGAGTTTCACCAGCTCCTCAGGGTCTGTTATACCGGTTATTATTGCACGGACGCACTTCTGATAGCTTTTTCCATTGACTCGGGATACATAGTTACTTAACCGAAAACCACATCGCTGTAAAGCAGCGTCCAGTTTATTGGTGTTATACGTCAGGTCTTCATTCAGGTCGAAGATGCGACGGTTATACTTGCGCATGTCCTGCACTGTCTTATCCGGCACAAAGCTTCCACGAATCAGATTCTTCAACAAGCATTCCGCTATCCATTGGGCATCCTTCACATCACTCTTGCGACCGGGAAGCTGCTTTATAAAATAAGGATTTACCAATTTGAGAGACATGCTCTCGCACAAGGCATTCCACACTGGAACCCAATAGGTCGAAGTGCTTTCCATTGCTGCCTCTGTCACCCCATGAGAAACCATGTCGGAACACATAAGTTGTAAATCAGGAGTCAATGTACCATAAACTTTTGCAAAAATAACGGACTCTGTATTGTCCATCACACAGAGATAAATTGTATCTTTGTGGACATCAAGGCCGGCCACGATTCTGTCTTTGTCCATATTTGAGATTTTTTAGTTACACTCCTTAAATATAGGACATTCATAACAATTAAACGAAGTATGAAGCAGAGTTTGCGGGTTGGCCTCGGTTTTTATTACGCTGGTGTAGAAAAACTCGATTTTTCTATATAATTTTGTAAAAAGATTAATTATTTTCTTTATCCTTCAAATAACAAAATAAGTAATCACTAATACCACAAAAACAATGAAAACGCCGATTCATCTATACCTGTTTTTAGCTTGTATATTTGCAGCCTGCAATGTAACAGAAGAAAAACAAGAAATAGATCATTCATCGTACGTAAATCCATTTATCGGAACCGATTTTACTGGAAACACATATCCCGGTGCCCAAGCCCCCTTTGGCATGGTGCAACTCAGTCCGGATAACGGATTACCCGGTTGGGATCGTATTTCCGGTTATTTCTATCCGGACAGTACCATTGCCGGATTCAGCCATACGCACCTTTCAGGAACAGGTGCAGGAGATTTATATGATATATCTTTCATGCCTGTTACATTGCCATATAATGAGGCAGTAGCTCCGCTTGGCATATACTCTAGATTCTCTCACGAAGATGAAAGTGCATCTGCCGGTTATTACCAAGTACGTTTAAAAGACTATAACATAAATGTAGAACTGACAGCAACAGAACGTTGTGGTATTCAACGGTATACATTTCCCAAAGCGGAGGCAGCTATCTTCCTAAACCTGAAGAAAGCAATGAACTGGGATTTTACCAATGACTCTTATATTGAAGTGATAGATTCTATAACCATTCAAGGCTACCGCTTCTCAGACGGATGGGCACGTGACCAGCATATTTACTTCCGTACCCGTTTCTCCAAACCTTTTGAAAAAGTAGAATTAGATACTACAGCAATTATAAAAGACAATAAACGTATTGGAACTGCCACTATTGCCCGCTTCGATTTCAACACTCAGGAAGGTGAACAAATCCTGGTGAATACAGCGATCTCCGGTGTCAGTATGGAAGGTGCAGCCAAAAACCTAGAAACAGAAGTCCCTGAAAATAATTTCGACAAATATTTAGCAGAAGTTAAAGCAAATTGGAATCGTCAGCTCGGCAAAATAGAAGTAAAAGGAAACAATGAAAATGATAAAGTGAACTTTTATACCGCTTTATATCATTCCATGATTGCTCCTACTATTTATAGCGATGTGGACGGAGCTTATTAT
>JAEXFF010000185.1 GCA_023400335.1 Bacteroidota bacterium | reverse complement strand
CCGCCCATATCGGAAAACCGAACCTCCTCCCGGCTCAAAGTCAAGCGGGCTGCTACGGTCTGTGTAACCGAAATCGTAGCCTTTATTTCCCCTTTATACATAATTTGCATTTTACAACTCCGCTCTTCTTCCCCGATCAGCGCATTTACAGTGACGGTAAAAATATCCCCGGAAAGAGAAGCCTGACACCATGCATTCCCATCCGAATAAACCGTAATTCCTTCAACAATATTGGTATTTAACCTGAATACAACCGATCCCCCCGCAGCAGCAATGGTAAAAGAAGCAGAAGTTCCGTCCGGACCAATCTCCACCGACCCGTCTTCACTAGTAAGTTGTATAAACAAAGGAGTATCTTTATCATCGTCCTCGCAGGCAATAAAAGCGAAAAGTAAAATAAAAATTACGTACAATTTTTTCATAACGGTTAGGTTTTAATTAGACAAATAATTTATAAAAAGATTAAGTTTTACCTTTTTTCTAAAATCCCTTGGAAACAATCCTTTCCTCTCTTCTGATTTTTTATTAACAACTCCCTTCTGATTTTCTTTTTATTAGAAATTTCAGCCGGAATATTATAATTAGTAACTATTTCTGCCCTTGATTCTATCCTCTTCACAAATCTAAAGAAATAATTATATTAAAAAAATGCACTTCTCTTCCAATTCCGGCCCTACTTTTCCCTATTCTTCCGCCTACTTTTTACTTTTTTAAAGTTTTTGTTCTGATTTGTTCACTAAGATTTCCCCCTTCCTTTCTTTTTATTCGTCAGAATAAACGAGTTAGCCAGATTATTTATATCCATTATTAATAACTAAAAATCAAATATATGCCGTATTCGCTTTATATTAATTAGTAAAAATAAATAATATTTATATTATTTTTATAATTTGATCGGTAAGATAAAAAAGATCCGGTAAGGATCTTTTCTTTTCTGTAAATTCGTTTGTAAATATGCTGCTACAACCGTTTATAAGTTTTTAATTTCCAAATCAGCCAGATATCTCTCCGCATCTATGGCAGCCCGGCAACCTGCTCCGGCAGAAGTTATCCCCTGACGGTATTCGGGGTCCATGACATCGCCGGCTGCAAATACTCCCGGGACATTGGTTTTAGAAGTTTTTCCTTCTGTCAGTATATATCCCTGCTCGTCCGTATGTATATATTTTTTGAATATTCCGGTATTTGGAGTATGTCCGATAGCCAGGAAAAAACCATCAATCTTTATATCATGTTCTTTTTCTTCCGGAGTACCCATTTTGTAAATCAACCGAGCCCCTTCCAATCCCATATCTGTTCCATACAAATCTCTGGTATTATGCTCGTATAATATTTCAATATTGGGGGTTTTACTGACTCTTTGCTGCATGGCTTTGGAAGCCCTCAGGTAATTTTTCCGGACAATCATATAGACTTTCCTGCATATACCGGCTAAATAAGTAGCTTCTTCACAAGCCGTATCTCCCCCGCCCACTACAGCGACGTCCTTTCCTTTGTAAAAAAATCCGTCACAGGTTGCACAAGCACTGACACCTACCCCTTTGAAACGCTCTTCAGCAGGAATTCCAAGGTATTTAGCTGTAGCACCGGTAGCTATGATGACCGCTTCTACCAACAACTGCTTTTCACCATCGACCACTATCCGGTAAGGAGGGGCTGAAAAATCAACTTCATCCACCACTCCGAAACGTATATCCGTTCCGAAACGTTCTGCCTGCCGACGCATATCCTCCATCATTACCGGCCCCGTAATCCCTTCCGGGTACCCAGGAAAATTCTCCACTTCAGTCGTCGTCGTCAGTTGCCCCCCCATTTGTATTCCCGTATACAATACAGGTTTCAAATTCGCACGGGCAGCATATATGGCAGCTGTATAGCCTGCCGGACCAGAACCTATGATCAAACATTTAACCTCTTCTATCGGATTTTCTAGTGACATATTTCTTTTATTTATGATTTGTTATTTCAGTCATACAAAACTATTAATTTAAAATCTGAATCCCATTTTTCTTTTCCGGTATACCTTTTAAAAAAAAGTTAAAAAGTGAAAAGCCGTACTCCTTCCCCCGCTTTTCCCCTAAAATATGAAAACAATGCGAAATATCCAAAGAAAATGAAAAAGAAAAGAGAAAGACAGAAAAATGAAATAAAATTCTGGAAAAACACTTTACAAATCATCCAATTTTGGATTAGAAAAGAATATTTATAAAAAGATTAAATACGATTTAAAATACATAAATTAAGAGAGAATACAACCTCTAATTGCCTGCCAAATCTATTATGATAAATAAAAAAAAATTTTCAAAAAAATTATAAATCAAACAGTTGATATTAATTATGCAATTGAAATCCCTCCAGTTATTGAAAATATAACTGTTTATAACTATATTTGTATATAAGCAATTTACAAATATAATACAATATTTGTTTACATGCAAATAAATATTGGATTATTTTCATTGAATTTTATATTTAATCTAATTTGAAGAATTATGGGATTTCCAGAACGTTTACAAAGTATTATTGAGGAACAGCGTATATCCAAGTATAAAATCGCTAAAGCCATCGATATATCTGCCAGTACTGTATCCAATTATATCAAAGGAAAAACAAAACCTGATTCTACGAAATTAACTGTACTCTGTAAACTTTTGGGAGTCAATAAAGCATGGCTGCAAACCGGTGACGGTCCCAAATACATTACCGAAGAACCCCAGACTACTTATAACCGTACGACAACAGATATCGATGACAAGCAGATGATCCGGAAATTAATCAATCTATTGGAAAGTCAGCATGAAAGTATACGCGAAAAAGATATGCAAATTACACTGTTAATCCGGAAAATCCCCGATATTCCTTCTCAGAATTAAAAACGTTCCTTTATCCGATTCAATAGTTTATTCTATACCAAAAGCCTGAAAAATTTTTTAATTTTTCAGGCTTTTGGATTTAACTTACCGGCTTATTTACAATTCCCCAAATATCGGGAAAAATTCTTCGCTTCTTCCCCATAATAGCAAATGACAGGAGAAATAGCTTCGTAAGCATAAGGAACGTATTCCGAAAGTTGTACGGCAGCAAATTTTTTGTCGCCGGCAATCATAACGTCCAATTTTACGCCCGTATTGATCTGCCTTTTCAATTGCTTCAAATCTTCAAATCTTTTCTCTTCAATACAGTATTGTAAAGGCTGACTTTCTTTGGAATCAAAATAGACTGTCATTTTTTGTAAATGACTGCCTGTAGGACGGAAAAGATAGGATTCTCTCCCCATAAAAAATTTAATGATTCCTCCTAAAAAAAGAAAAACGGCCGCAGTATATAAAAAAGTAGACATGGACGAGTTCGGATCATCGATCGACCATCCTCCCACCGTAAACAAGAGGGCAACCGTTACCAGTCCCAAAGCGATCAGGGAAACTTTATTCTGTTTAACAACTTCTTTGTTTGTTACAGTTTCTATATCTTCTGTTATTGTTTTATATTTTGACATCTTCAGATTCGTTAAGGTTTGTCCGGTATCCTTCCCGGAATTTACCCATAGTAATCCCGGAACAGATATTCGGAAAATATTAAAATTCAGTTTACTAAAATAAAAGGAAATGATTTTAAAAAACTAAATAATGATTTTGCACAACCCGTAAATGTAATATCCGCACATTTTCTGTTGCGCAAAATAATTCCGGTAGAGAGAAAGAGAAGTACGAAAAGCTTCTAACGAAAAAGATCTTAAGTCCTCAGATAAATAAAATAATAACTTCGCTTGCAAAATCCGTATTTGCAGATTTCGCCTCAGAGTGTTATTCTGACTAAAAGGATTGTGTTGCTGAAGAGAGATATCAGCTGCATCATTTGAAGCAATAAACTCCCATAAGCTTGCAGACTCCTGCTTCTCCGAAGATAATTCAGCCTTAAATGCATCCGGGTATGTCCCATTATTCCCCTGAGCCGTATCCGAAAAACACACGGCCGCCAAAACGAATAATATATACAAAACCAAACGTTTCATTTTCTGCAAAGATAGAACAAATATACAAATATTTTGCAAAAAAGAAAAAATAGAAGATTTGAAATAAACTGTTGTAACGTCCCCTTTTTCTATTCCGTATAGAGAAAGACCAAATATATTGACTATGGTTACTATAATGATCGTCATTTTTATTCTGGGCTATGTCTTCATAGCTTTGGAAAATAAAACAGGTATTAACAAAGCAGCCGTGGCTTTAATACTAGGCATGCTTTTATGGACCCTCTTTATCTTTTCCGGCGCAGGCACAGTTATTCAAGCCAATTCTGCTTCTTTCAGCGAATTTTTAGCTGCCCACAAAGAATACCTCTCCCTTTCCAAACCGGAGCAAGTCATAAAATACATTGTAAATCTCCAGATTATCGACCATCTGGGAGACGTCAGTGAAATACTTTTTTATTTGCTGGGAGCAATGACAATTGTGGAACTCATCGATGTACACAAAGGTTTTGAAGGAATCACCGGACAGATTACAACCCGTAATAAAAAGAAATTACTGTGGCTGATCGGATTTATCACTTTTTTCATGTCTTCCGTACTGGACAATATGACTTCTGCCATCGTGATGATAATGCTTTTACAAAAATTGCTTGACAACCCCCAGGAAAGATGGATTTTCGGGAGCATTGTCATCATTGCAGCCAATGCAGGGGGAGCCTGGACTCCTATAGGGGATGTTACAACCATTATGTTGTGGATCAATGATAATATTACTTCCGGAAACATTATGCGGTCCTTATTCTTTCCCAGCATAGCAGCCCTTGCCCTGCCGCTCTGGATCGTTTCTCTGCAATTAAAGGGAAATATTGCCTCCGTTTCCGGTGCAGCTAAGGAAGAAAACGGAAGTCCCATAAACCGGAAAGAACGGAATATTATTTTTATATTGGGTATTCTCTGTCTTTTGTTTGTACCCGTTTTTAAATCACTCACACACTTGCCCCCCTTCGCCGGTATTTTGCTGACACTGGGCTTGCTGTGGATTTATATGGATATCTTTTATAACCGCAGAAAAAATATACCGGCAGACCGGCAATTCCGGCTTCCCGAGGTGTTATCCAAAATAGATTTTTCGACTATTCTTTTCTTTTTCGGCATCTTAATGGCCGTAGCAGCATTGGAAGCGATAGGAATACTGGATGACCTATCAGTTTTTCTGGACCGGAAAGTGCACAATGTATATATTGTCAGTATTATTATCGGCTTCCTCTCTTCCGTTATCGACAATGTCCCTTTAGTGGCAGCTTCTATGGGCATGTATCCCGTACTCAGCCCGCAAGCAGCAGCAGCCATGCCCGAAGCAGCTTATATGTCTAATTTCGTACAGGACGGTACATTCTGGGAATTAATTGCCTATTGCGCGGGAACAGGAGGCAGTATTCTAATCATCGGTTCAGCTGCAGGAGTCGTGGTAATGGGACTGGAAAAAATCAATTTCATGTGGTACGTAAAACACATCTCCTGGCTCGCTATTGCAGGATTTTTAGCCGGTATCGGAATTTATATCCTGCAAAAATCCCTTTAAAATTTCCGCAACTCAAATAGGGGCGGCTATTTCCGGATTACATAAAGAAATTCCGGTTTCAAAATTTATTATCTTTGCCTGAAGAAAAATCAGTAAGCGGCATGGTCTTAACTCCTGAGCTAAAAAATTTCATTGCAACCCATTTACGGGACAATACCGACAAGTTATTACTGAATGCCAGGCAGTACAGCGATATCCCCATGTCTTTCGCTGTAGATCAAATATTGGCAAGAAGACATATCAAGGAAAAACTGCCGGGCTGGTTTAATCTGCCGGACCTTATTTTCCCTTCCCGTCTTGCTGCAGAACAATGTTCTTCGGAATTGACAGCCCGCTATAAGCAACCGCTCCTAAGCGGAGAAACAGTATGCGACCTGACAGGAGGCCTGGGAATAGACAGTTGGTATTTTTCACAGGTAGCCCAAAAAGTGACGTATATCGAACGATTTCCGGAATATTGCAAAGCAGCTGCCTCTAATTTTGCCTTTTTAAATGTCCCTAATATTCAAATCATAGAAGCAGACGTAAGAAAACTCATCCCTTCTCTGCAGGCAGATACTTTTTATCTCGACCCCGCCCGCAGATCAGGCAGTAATAAACGTTTATTCGCTTTGACAGACTGCGAACCGGATATTCTGCAGTTAAAAAGTGAACTTTTAAAAAAATCCCGGCGGATAATCGTCAAAATTTCTCCTATGGCAGATCTCGCAGAGACAATAAAGCTTATTCCGGAGATTGTCGAAATCCATATTCTGGCAGTTAAAAACGACTGCAAGGAAATATTACTGATATTGGAAAATAGGGAAATATTGTCCGATACAAGTGTAAAAGTCGTAACGGTAAATTTCCCTGCTCAGGAAGACCCTCAAATTTTTTCCTTTCAATGGGGAGAAGAAATAAAAACCGGTTACCATTTGACAGAAACAGTGAAAAACTACCTGTATGAGCCCAATAGTGCCCTCTTGAAAAGCGGAGCTTTTAAACTGGTCAGCCATCGGTTTTCAATTGAAAAATTGCATATACACAGTCATCTTTATACCTCCAATCAAAAAATAAACCATTTTCCGGGACGCATTTTTCAGGTCAAGCAGGTCGTGGAATTTTCCCGTAAAAAGCTAAGGCAATTGGGAAAGCAATATACACAGGCCAATATCAGCGTCCGGAATTTTCCCATGAGCGTCGCAGAAATCCGAAAAAATTCGGGCATTGCCGACGGAGGCGATTTGTATCTTTTAGCTACCACCATCGGGAATGCCCGGCGTATTCTCATCGAATGTAAAAAAGCCTAACCTTTGATTTCAATTTCAATAGGCTCTTCTTTTTTAATCTTTTCCGTTTTACCTGGATTTTCCTTCGGAATTTCAGGAATTTCGGTTACTTTTCTCTTGTCTGTCTCCCCATTATAAAAGGGGGTTACTTCTCCTTCCTTTTTCATTTCTTTTTGTACATCAGGACGCTCATACCAAATTTTATCTGCCACATGTCCCCATTTTCTGGAAGTATCCTGACATTTATCCGTCAAGACATCTACGTCTTCCGGTTTCAGCATATCTGTTGAACGGGCACCCGAAGCATGTACCACTTCTTTTAAACTGTCCGGATTGTCCAGTAAAGGACAGGGACGCAAATGGTTTTTATTAAAGGGCTGCCTTTGCTGATAAGCCTTGAACAAAGGAGAACGCAAGGCCTCCAATAAAGACATATTTTTTATGTTTACATTGGAATAATGGATAAAGGCACAAGGCTCTACATCTCCGTTAGCATTAATATGGAAATAATAACGCCCGCCAGCTATGCAACCGTTCACGTATTCTCCGTCGTTCCAAAAATCCATTGCAAAAATAGGCTTCGTTTTCCGGAACATCCTCACCTGATTATACATGAATTTACGTTGTTCCGCCGTTACCATCAATTCGGGAATAGCATCATTCCCTACCGGCATATAGGTAAAATACCAAACAAAAGCGGCCCCTTTATCGATCATAAAATCCATATACTCGGACGATCCTACTACGTCTACATTTTTCCGGTGATAACAGGTAGACATGCCAAATACCAAACGTTTTTCCTTGAGGATTTTCATAGCCCTCATCACAGCCTGATAGGTACCTTTTCCTCTCCGCATATCCGTCTCTTCTTCATAACCTTCTACACTGATTGCCGGAGCGAAATTTCCCACCCTCAGCATCTCGTCAGCGAAAGCTTCATCAATCAGAGTCCCGTTGGTAAAAGCCAGAAAATAACATTCCGGATGCTTTTCACAAAGACGAATGATATCATTTTTTCTTACCAGAGGTTCGCCTCCGGAAAAAATAAACATATATACCCCCAAATCTTTTGCTTCCGCAATTATCCTGTCTAAAGTCTCAAAATCCATAGACATCCGGTGACCGTACTCCGCCGCCCAGCATCCGGTACATTTCAAATTACAGGCCGATGTGGGATCCATTAAAATTGTCCAGGGAACACTCACACCGTATTTCTTACTGGTAATCTTTATCGCACTGTTCCCGATAATGGCTGCATTACAAATCAGCGCTTCAAAGAGTTTTCTCCTTACATAGGGGTCCCATTCGTTGTACGCTTTCATAACCAAACGGGTCCAGTTATTTTGGGGATCTTTCAAGCACTCGGCCAAAGTATCCCATGATGAACCGTAAGTGCCGTCCGTATCAATCTTTTTAATCCATTTTAAAGCCTTGGATGCGTTTTGTTCCGGATCTTTCTCTACATATTTGAGCAATTTCTTCATCGCAAAGGCTTGCATTTGTGTCTTAAATGTCTTCATTAGTAGTGAATTTATTTATAGTTAAATCTGTCTTCCTAATTTTTCCTATAAACGCATAAACCACAAATAAGTTTCATCTATTCATACGAGCCCCAAGCGAAAAACAAACGTCTTCCCCTGTTTCGTCAAAATTAAAGTTTTTCATAAACAGGGAATAAAAAAGGTATACATCAATTGTTTACCGGAAGATTGCTCCCTATATAAAAAGGATTAACGGCATTTCAGAACGATTTACCCTTCATCCGGACAGGAAGGATATTCAGCTTACCGGAAATGCCGTTAATCTTTAGAATAAATATCATCTTATAGCTGCTCTTTGAGCACTTGTATTTTTAAGTCAACGGGAATTTACTTTTTATTGATAAAGGTTCTCCTTTCCTGGTAATTCACATCTCCCCGGGCTTTAACGAATTTCTCTATGGCTTCCACTATATAAATATGTGTATTCTCCCCTTTCCCTTTTCCCGCAAAGTCGTACGCACTGTTTACATAATTACTCAAACCTATCGTAAATTCCTGCTGGGGATCTTTTAGTTTATTGCCGTTTTTATCAACAAATACCACATCTACGCCATCCCCGTTTTCATCTTTCAGTATCGTATACCTTCCCCGGGAAATAAATAAATCAATCCGCCGGTTTTCCCGGTTTTTCAAACCGTTAAAACGGTTCAATATCAATTCCTTGATCTCGTTCAGTGTCAGCCTCTGCCTGACAATATAATTATTAAAAGGCTCTATCCGGTAGATTGTTTCCCGGGTAATATCTCCTGCAGGTATAGAA
>JAEXFF010000040.1 GCA_023400335.1 Bacteroidota bacterium | reverse complement strand
GGAGCAGGAGATTCTTTTACGGCAGCTTTTTCTGCTTCTGTTTTGAAAGGACATACAATTGAAGAGGCTCATCATCTGGCAGTAGATGTTGCTGCTTTTGTCTGTACGCAAAAAGGAGCGATGCCTGTACTTCCTCCGGAATTGAGAAATCGTTTATAATCCAGGGAGATCGTTTGGGAAAGGGGAATATTAATTGTAAATTTTTGTTCAGGGGGAATTTAGTGATTTGTCTGTAAGTAAAAAATATTTATATATTATTGATTATCAGATTTATATTAGAGATTTATTTCAAAAATTCTATTTAAAAAAATATACAATTTGTTTCCCGGTTGGGCGATTTTCAGAAAACAGAAACAAAAGTTCGCCGGCAGGAGGACAACTTAAAAGATGAACTTTTATAGTTGTTTTTCCAGCTTTTCAGTTACCTGAAAGCAGAGTGATGAATTTTTCTCCGTGAAAAGTGGATTGAAAGACATCTTGTTGTTTCCCCTTATTGTACCTGGGTCGTTTTTATAAATGTAATCTGCATTTAGTCCTTATCGATCCGTAGCAAGCAGTTTCCTGCATGCAGGAAGTTCGGGTTGCCTCTGTTTTCTTCCCAGACGGATAAGACTGTACCCTACTTCCCGCCAAAACCTAGATTCATTATATCGGGGAAGGAGTATAATATATTTTTGTGTTTTATAAGTTTATAAAATACTGAATTAAGTTAATTTGTTTATTTCTCCTTGCTGAATGAAAGGCAGATTCTCCCGTATTTTAGTGACAGGCCAGTTCCACCATTGCAAATTTTCCAGACGGGCTATTGTTTTGGCATCGAAACGTTTCCTGATTTTTTTTGCAGGTACACCTCCTGCAATGGTATAAGGCTCTACATCTTTAGTAACGACAGCCCTTGTCCCGATGATTGCTCCATTGCCGATATGTACTCCCGAGAGAATAACGGCTTCGTAACCAATCCAGACGTCATTGCCGATAACAATATCTCCCCGGTTATCCCAGGCTTGAAGTATATTCTTTTTTTCTAAATTCCATTCTTCCCAGAATAGCGGGAAAGTATAGGAGGATAAAGACGACAGGGAGTGGTTGGCACAGTTAAATAGAAATTTTGCCCCACAGGCAATGGAACAAAATTTACCGATGATCAGTTTTTCTGAATGCAGGGGGTAATGATAAAGTACATTATTTTTTTCAAAATGCAGAGGATCGCATACGAAGTCATTGTATATGGTATAGTCACCGACCTGAATGCTAGGGTCTTTTACGACTGCTTTCAGATAAACAGTCTGCCGGTCTTGAGAACGGGGGTAAATTTTTTTCATGATTTGAATTGTTTTTTAAGATAAAGCACAGATTGGATCATCAACAGCATGACAAACAGGTATTCAGCAGTCATATATGCAGTTAAAGTTGCTTTTAGCCACTGGCTTAAAAAATAGAGATAAATAAGATAGAATACGATTGTAAGGACTTGAAACAGAAAAGCTATTTTCGTATTCCCTGTCCCTGTCACAGCATTGATATAAACATAGGCGGGCAGGGCAAAAATGTAATTCAACAACATGATGCTATAGGGTGCAATCGCTTGTTGAATCAGTATTTCATTAGGGGTATAGAAATGGATTATTGTACGGCGGCAAAGCAAGGCCGTTATTACTAATGGAATACCTACGGCATAGCCCAATTTCACTATCCGGCGACAGACCGGAAAAAGTTGGCGGGACTGTTTAGCACCGAACAGATTGCTGATGAGAGAACCTGTTGTAGATGCAAAAGAGTTCACAATGACAAAAAACAGGGTAGAAACGCTACGGGTAATATTGGAGACAGCTAGTTCCGTTTTTCCCAGGTGTTCTATGGCAATAAAAAAAAGAAACCAGGGACTAACGCTGATAAAGGCATGCAGCATACTCCATACTGACAGTTGAAATATTTTTGAAAGCAGCCTGCCCTCATAAACCGCCTTTAAACCGTATTTTGCAGGATCGGTTTTCTGATACAAATAAACGGCAAGTAGGAAAAAGGAAGCTGCTTCGGACAGGGAGGAAGCCATCGCTGCTCCCGATATACCTTGACCCAGTATAAATATCAATAGATAATTGAGTGGTATATTGATACTGAAGGCGAAAAGGGCTGCAATAGACAATGCTTTGGTTTGTGTAATGCCTGTCAAAAAAGCACGTAAGGCCAGAAATGGAAACGAGAATAATAAGCCGGTACTTCTCCAGTAAAGATAGTCAACGACTGCTTGATAAATTTCAGCCGAGGAGATCAGTTGTTTCAGTATAAAAGGTGAGAGCAGGTCTATAAACAGACAAAGCAGGATAGCTAGCAGGACTAGGAAATACAGTCCCTGAAAAAAAGTCCGTCCGGTCTGTTTATAATTTTGTTCTCCGTTTCGACGGGCAATCATAACTTGCAGTCCGGTACTGAAACCAAAACCGAGCATATAGCTGGCCAGGTAATAAATTCCGCCCAGGGCAGATGCTCCGAGTTCCGTTTCGCCGACGTGCCCGAGGAATAGGGCATCCGTGATATTGATTAATTGTTCCGTAAGGATGCTCATCATCACCGGAAAATTGATGAGCCAGATTTGTTTATAATTATAATTCATTACTCAACAGATATCTATAGAAACATATCCTGAATGAACAGATACATTTCTGAAAACGATAAATACAGGATAATAAAACGCTGTGCCAGATTAGAATAACCTGTCAGTTGCTTGAATAGCTTTACGATTGATAAGTACTATTCGTGAAGAGGAGCTATATACAGCGTTGGCTTTTCATGAGTGGAACAAACAAATTTTGATATTTCAGGGGATAAAGATAATATTTTTTAATTGAAATAACACCCGGGGCCGGGGGAAGGTGTCATCTGTACCCGCGACTTATTCTTTTGTAACCCTTACTTTCAGAGGTTCGCTGAAGTTGTCCAATATGTCAATTTTATACTCTTTCCATTTGCTTACAGTTGTCTGTTCCCCTTTTTCGGCAGTGCTCTCGTAGCTGAAAATAACGATCTTTTCATCTTCAAATTCTGATAACCGGAATGAATGGCAGACAATGCAACCGCCGAAACTGCCATCCGGTTGGATACTATTGCCACTCCAGCCGGAATCATAAGTGATTTTAAATCTGTCTATGAT
>JAEXFF010000160.1 GCA_023400335.1 Bacteroidota bacterium | reverse complement strand
GTACTACTCAGGCCATACAGTATATCGGTTCTACTCCGACAGCTATTCTCGGGGCCCTGGAGCCAGTGACGGCTGTTTTTTTCGGGGTTGCTGTTTTTGGAGAATCATTGACGCTGAGGCTGGGTTGCGGAATACTGTTGATTATTTTGGCTGTGACCTTGATTATTGCCGGAAGTAATATTACAACATATCTGGTGCGTTTCAGAAAACTGTTTCCGAGAATCCCGGTTAAGAATAAAAAAGATCGGTAATCCGGTTCAATGTTCCGGACCTCTTTTGTCTGGCCGTTTTTCCTATTCAGTATTATTCAGATTGGTTTAGCTGGAAAGGGATACGGAAAAGCATATATTTTTCAGTTTTGCAACTCAGTTGCATTTCGTTTGTTGTATTTTTACGATCAGGTAAAACAGAGGAGGCCGAAAGGAAATTTCATTGACAGGCAGGTCGTTTTTTAAAATGGTTCCCGGCTTGTTGATTCAATATTCAGCTATTTGCAGGTTCGGCTATTTCGGATCTTCTGATAAATTTTTGGGGGGAAGTGAATAAACGAAACGATATTCCGGACTGATCGGTTTTACGCCGGACTGATTGTTTGTCAGACATGGAATTGCCGGACAAATAGAGGCCAGGTACAAATTGCCCTTCGTCATTTGAAAATAACACATTTAAGTTTGGAATAAATAGAATAAAGAAAATTATGTCCGTAGAACAATGTGAAGAAAAGCTGAAAGATAAAGGTGTACGTCCGACAGCAGCAAGGATTCTTATTTTGCAAAAATTATCTGAATTAACCCGTCCTGTTTCTTTATTTGAACTGGAAGCACAATTCGGAACTTTGGATAAGTCGACAATTTCCCGTACACTATCTGTTTTATTGGAACATCATGCTATTCACTCCTTTGAAGATGGCAGTGGCTCTATGAAATATGAAATATGCCGGAGTCCGTCCAATACTTGCTACATTGGTGACAGGCATATACATTTCTATTGTGAAATATGCCATAAAACAGAGTGTATAAGCAATGTAAAAATCCCTGTGGTACAATTGCCCGAAGGATATGTGATAGATACGATTAATTATACCGTGAAAGGAATTTGTCCGGCTTGCCGCAGGAACGACAATTCGTTATCCGTTTAAAAATTCAGTGGTTTACCGGACTGGAAATCCGGTTTTTTTATTTTCAGGTTGTACTTTTCTGGGAAGCAGTTAATGTCTGGCAAATGAATTACAGGAATATTCCTGATAAATTTTCCCCCGGATTTATGCATAATTTCAGGTCTGTAAAACTTACCCGGTTTCTGCCCGGTCTTTTTCAAACGGACCGGCATTGTTCTTCTCAGTACTTTTGCATTGATCCGGTAAAGGTAAATTTAGAAATTACCTGACCGGATTTTGCAATCCGGTTGCGAAACTCTTCTTCTATTTTTGTAACGAATAAATTAAAAAGATACAGTTATGGGAGAAATATACCAGCATCATGCGCATTCCTTTCCGGGTTCCCGGGCTCAGGCCGGGATGCCTTCTCCTGATGGAGAATGTTGTCATAACAGTTCTAAAGAATGTACTCACGATCATGTAAGTAAGGCCTGGGGACTTGTATGTATCCTTACCTCTTTTGTGTTGTTGGGAATAGGACTTTTTTTACGGCATTCAGAAACGGCTTGGTTTGCTTATGCAGGAATAGAATTGGTTTGGTTTTTGGTTGCTTTTCTGCCGGTGGGATTACCTGTTTTACAGGAAGCTTTGCATGCATTGCGGCAGAAAGATTTTTGTAATGAATTTTCATTGATGGTTATGGCTGCAGCAGGTGCATTTTGTATTGGAGAATATCCCGAAGCGGTGGCTGTTATGCTTTTCTATACAGTAGGTGAAATGTTACAACACCGGGCTGTAGACCGTGCTTCCCGGAATATCAGCCGATTGTTGGATGTCCGCCCGGAACAGACGGAGGTATTGCGTGTACAAGGGTATATCAGTGTATCCCCCCGGACCGTGGGTATTGGTGAGCAAATTCAAATAAAACCCGGTGGACGGATTCCCTTAGACGGCATATTGCTGGAAGAACAGGCTCTGTTTGATACTTCGGCATTGACAGGGGAGAGTGTGCCGCGGACCATAAAACGGGGCGAAGAAGTACTTGCCGGAATGGTGGTTTGCGGTCAGACGGTACATTTGCAGGTAAACCGGCCTTACGGCCAAAGTGCACTGGCCCGCATACTGGTTTTGGTGAAAGATGCTGCGGAGCGTAAGGCTCCTGCGGAATTGTTTATCCGTCGTTTTGCGCGGATTTATACTCCTGTGGTAACCTTGTTAGCCCTGCTCATTGTCGTGCTTCCTGCTTTTATAAGCCTGTGGATTCCTGCTTTTCATTATGTTTTTGAGGACTGGTTGTACAGAGGACTGGTATTTTTGGTTATTTCGTGTCCCTGTGCGTTAGTCATCAGCGTACCGTTGGGGTATTTCGGAGGAATAGGGGCGGCATCCCGTGCCGGAATTTTGTTTAAAGGCGGGAATTATCTGGATGCTATTACAAGAATAAATACAATTGTTTTCGATAAAACGGGTACGCTCACAAGCGGACATTTCAACGTAACCGGCATACAATGTCAGGGCATTTCCGCTGCTGATTTATTGGGCATTTTGCTTGCTGTAGAACAAAAAAGTACACATCCCGTTGCCCGGGCAGTTGTTTGTTATGCAAAGGAGCGGGGAATTATAGCCGGAGAAGCCGGAGAGGTAAGTGAGCTGGCAGGTCATGGCATGGAAGCCATTGTAAACGGACGGCGGATCTTGGTAGGTAATATCCGTTTACTGACAGGACGGGGTATCGCTGTGCCGGTGCAGTTGTCCGATAACATTGCGACTGTTGTGGCTTGTGCCGTCGATGGGCAATATGCCGGGCATTTGTTATTGTCCGATACCTTGAAAGAAGATGCCATAGAAACCATCCAGCGGTTGAAAGAACTGAATGTGACGGATATTCGTCTGTTGTCCGGTGATAAAAGTGAGATCGTAGCGGAGTATGCCGGACGTTTGGGTATTGATAAAGCTTATGGAGACCTCTTACCGGAGGATAAGGCGGTCTATGTGGAAGAGATGACTGCAGAACCGGGTAAATCAGTGGCTTTCGTAGGAGATGGTATGAATGATGCTCCGGTATTGGCATTGAGTCATGTAGGAATTGCCATGGGAGGATTGGGATCGGATGCTGCCATAGAAAGTGCAGATGTCGTAATTCAGACCGACCAGCCCTCGAAAGTAGCGACGGCTATTATCATCGGACGTACGACCCGGAATATTGTTCGTCAGAATATTGTGGGGGCCATTGGGGTGAAGGGAGTTGTTTTGCTGGCAGGAACTTTGGGATATGCTACATTGTGGGGAGCTGTTTTTGCTGATGTCGG
>JAEXFF010000266.1 GCA_023400335.1 Bacteroidota bacterium | reverse complement strand
GATATGTATCTTACTCCTACACTTGAAATTTTATTCTGGATCTGTATATTCCTGGTTTTCTATACTTTTATCGGTTATGGGATAATTCTCTATTTTCTGGTTAAAATAAAAGAAGCTTTCGCCTCGGCTCCTATCCGCTACGAACCCGGGGAATGGCCTGAAATCACTTTATTTATTGCTGCCTATAATGAAGAAGCCATTGTAGATGCAAAAATGGAAAATTGTTTCCAACTGAATTATCCTCCGCAGAAATTAAAAATTCTCTGGATCACAGATGGAAGTAACGACAAAACAAATGAGAAATTAGGCCGGTATCCAGAAGTTTCTGTACATTACATTCCCCAGAGAAAAGGAAAAACCGCTGCCCTTAACCGGGGCATTCAATTCGTAGAAACTCCGTTTGTTATCTATACGGACGCCAACACCATGCTCAATAAAGAAGCAATACACGAAATTATAAAGGAATTTTCGGATCCCCGTGTCGGCTGTGTGGCGGGAGAAAAAAGAATAGCCGTAGACAATAAAGACCAGGCAGCAGCAGGGGGAGAAGGGTTTTATTGGACATATGAATCCAAACTAAAAGAATGGGATTCCCGTTTATACAGTGCCGTCGGGGCCGCAGGCGAACTTTTTGCGATACGGACTTCTCTGTTTGAACCTTTACCGGAGGACACTTTACTGGATGATTTTATTCTATCAATGCGAATTGCCCAAAAAGGATATAAAATTGCTTATTGCAAGTCTGCTTATGCCTTGGAAAAAGGATCTGCCGATATTAAAAATGAAGAGAAAAGAAAAATACGTATTGCTGCCGGAGGCCTGCAATCCATAAAAAGGCTGGGAAATTTACTTATCCCCAATCCTTTTCATTTGGGTCTGTTGCGTTTTCAATACATTTCCCACAGGGTTCTGCGCTGGTCTATTACTCCGATAGCACTCTTCCTCCTGCCTTTTCTCAATATTATATTAGTATGGCTTAACCCGCAGCTTATATACATTCTCCTGCTGGCATTTCAAATATTATTTTATCTGCTGGCAGTATGCGGTGCTTTATTACAACGAAAAAAGATCAAAATAAAAATCTTATTTATTCCTTACTATTTTCTTTTTATGAATGCAAATGTCCTGAAAGCTTTCTTTTCGTTCCATAAATACAAAGGGAAAGGTACCTGGGAAAAAGCCCAACGGATACAAGAATAAAAGGTCATTAACCCCTAAATGAAAAGAACGAATAATAACCTCTGCTGACAGAGTGTTTCTATTTCGGATAATACATTTATAATCAATTTCATATATTTTATTTCTGTCGCCGGATGAAATAATTTTCTTCCATTTCATTTTACAATGAATTATTCTATCTTTGC
Source organism: Bacteroidota bacterium (assembly GCA_023400335.1). Classification (GTDB taxonomy): domain Bacteria; phylum Bacteroidota; class Bacteroidia; order Bacteroidales; family Marinifilaceae; genus Culturomica. The sequence goes on along the minus strand of JAEXFF010000266.1, from coordinate 10,454 downwards.
CTCAAAACAATATATATATGCAATCTTATGAGCAGTATTCCCGTCAGGAACTATTAGAAAGGATCAGGGAATTAGAAGATACGATTGAACGGATCTCACAAACAGATCGGGAAAAAAAAGATAGTCCTGGCTCTTTTAGTAACAACTGTCCTTCTTCTCTGAAAGAAAATATACATGCTTATAAGCAAGAAAACAGTTATCATATTCTGGATGCTCTTCCCGATATGCTATCTATACTGGATCAGCAAGGTAATTATATCGATTTAGTATCCTCCGAAAGTACAGTACATGTCGGAGGATCTTCAAGAAATATGATTGGGAAAAATATACAGGAAATACTCCCTCCGGACGCCTATTCCATCGTCAAATCGAATTTAGACCATTCGGTTATGACCCAATCCCCTTCTGTTTCGCATCATACATTAAAAATAGATAACGAAAATCATTTTTTCGAAAACCGTATGCTTCCTTTGGAAGATCACAATGTGCTTTGTATTTGCCGTGATATCACAGAGGCCGTCAAAACACAGGATGAATTACAAATGGTAAAATCGGCTATCAATAATTCTGTAGAAGAAATCTATGCTTCCACCATTGAAGGGAATCTCATCTTTGCAAACAGTCAGTTCCGCAAACATTATTCAATTCAGGGAGAACTTCATGCTTATAAAATCTACAACATTTATCCGGATAGCGATAAAAACCAATGGGAAAGGTTTATCTCCCAACTCAAACGACTTAAACGTCCGTTAACTTACCATACGACGCATACAAACAAAGAGAACAAAACCGTCTGCTTAGAAATTACTACTTATATCATTGAAAATCTGACAGGAGAAGAAATTGTATGGACCTTTGCCCATGATATCTCCGAAAGCAAACAGCAACAGAAAAAAATAAGGGAACTGAATTATATTATGGACACTATCCTCAATAATGTCCCCGTTTACCTGTTCGTAAAAGATACAGGCAATGAATTCCGTTATTTATACTGGAATAAAGCTTTCGAAGAGCATTCCCATATTCCGGCAGAAAAGGTACTCGGAAGAACGGATGAAGAAATTTTTCCCAATAAAGAAGATGCGCTAAAATTCAAAAAAGACGATCTGCGGCTTTTAAACGAAGGCCAAAAAATTGAATTCCAGGAAGAATATAGTTCCGCCTCCGGGGAGAAAAGAATTGTCAATACGATTAAGACGCTGGTCCCCTCTGAAGATAAACCCCCTTTAATCATCGGTATTTCCTGGGATATCACAGACTTAAAAAATACGGAAAAAGAATTAATTGAAGCCCGGATTAAAGCAGAAGAATCAGACAAATTAAAATCCGCTTTTTTGGCCAATATGAGCCATGAAATCCGTACTCCTTTAAACGCCATCGTCGGTTTTTCCAAATTAATTGCCGAAACGGACGAAACGGATGATAAACAACAATACTACGATATTATCGATAAAAATACAGACTTATTATTGCAATTGATCAATGACATACTCGATTTATCAAAAATCGAGGCAGGAACATTGGAATTTGTTCAGAAACCGGTTGATTTAAGAGAATTATGCCTGGGCCTTTACGATATACATAAACCGAGAACCCCACAAAATGTACAATTGATATATGACGATTCTTTTTCCAATATTGTCACGATCAGCGATAAAAACCGTCTGGCTCAGGTGCTTTCCAATTTACTGACAAATGCCCAAAAATTTACCCACAAAGGAGAAATACATTTTGGTTTTGAAGAAAAGACAAATGAAATTGAATTTTATGTCAAAGACACCGGAATTGGAATTGCACCCAAAAATATTCAGAATATCTTCAACCGTTTTATCAAACTCAATACCTTCGCTCAGGGAAGCGGTTTGGGATTAGCGATATGCCAGATGATCATTGAGAACCTGGGGGGCCGTATCTGGGTGGAATCTACAGAAGGGGAAGGATCTGTTTTCCGTTTTGTTATCCCTTACCAACAGCAGAAAGAAAAAGAAGAAAAACAGGAAAAAGAGCTTCTTACAAAACCTAAATATTCAGCTAAAGATCAGAAAACCATATTAGTAGCCGAGGATGTCGACAGTAATTATTTATTGTTGCAGGCATTAATCGGAAAAAAATATCAGTTAATCCGGGCCACAAATGGATACGAAGCCATAGCAAAGTTTCAAAGCCATTCCCCTTCGCTGATACTCATGGATATCAAAATGCCGGATATGGATGGTCTGGAGGCAACCCGCCGGATCCGGCAACAATCGGTTGATATTCCTATTATCGCTCTGACAGCATTTGCTTTTGAATCCGATAAAAACGAAGCACTAAAGGCGGGTTGTAACGATTTCCTAACAAAACCCTTATCTGCTGAAAGTTTGAAACAGGTTTTAGAAAAATACAACTGATATTCTATATGAAGAAAATCTTTTTGTTATTATGCCTCTGGAACCTTCTGTTTTCAGTTCAGGCACAACTTTCAAAAACAACAATACCAGAGATTTTACAACTTAAAGTCACGGATACCCGGTCTCATCCTTTATTTGGGGTATATGTAGTAAATAAAAACAAAAGTTATTTATTGACGACAACGGATATCGACGGAGAATGTATTCTCCATACTTCTTTAATAGCACTTTCGGACTCTATTCAGTTTCAGGGAATGGGGTATAAAACTGAAACCTATACCCTGGCCGACCTGCAACAAACTGGAAAAATTGTCCTGGAATCCCTGCATTATGAACTGGAAGAAACCGTAATCCAAGGTATCTCTACGGAGGAACTTTTGGAAAAAGTAAGTTCAAAACTAAAAAAACTCTCCCGGAATACTCCCCCTTATTGCCATTTTTACGGAAAAGCCCAATATGAAAAAATAACGGAGTACCGGGATTCAGCGGTTGAATACAGACGGGAATATGGTTATTACTTTACTTCCGGCGATATACAGCCGAAAAATAACTGGGATGAGAAATTCAAATCCTATTTTGTGCCGGCCTACAGCGCCAGAAGTTATAATCTCACCAATGACGGTACAGATACTTTATCTACCATGTATATTACAACCGAAGGCATACGGTTTGATGCCGGAACCCGTAAAATTTTTACTTTACTCCGGACTATCCAATTGTACGGCCCCCTCTTTTCAGGCACAGACTGTTATGAGTTCACACCTGTGGATTCTGATAGTCTGGATTATGTATATACATTCAGGACAAAAACGACAGCTTATCCGGAACAAACTAAAATATCCTGTAAAGGGACGTTGGTCATCGACTTTCACCGGCATATTCTCAAACAAATTTCTTTTGAATATATTGACTATCAATTGTACAGGCAAGTGTTACTTACTAATCAGCGAAAAGTAAGTTCTCCATTCTCGACAAAAGCTGAAATCCGGTTTGATTATGATGAACAAGGACATATTTATATCAAATCCTGTAAACAGGAAAGCCGCTGGAAATACGATTTAGGAGATAATTTTGTAATTATTGAACAACCTTCCCGTATGCATCCGGAGAAAGGAAATCTGCTCGAACAAGAAGCTTTTTATTGTTATAATTATCAAAGTATACCCAAGCAATTCCGCAATCCCGGGGTAAACGTTAAAATCCATGTAACCCAACGTAATCCGGTCGGTATCTATGATTCCCTCCTTTTCGAAAAATTACCCCCTCTTTTGGATAGCCAAAAAGCCTTGAAAGACTTGGGCCGTTATTCAGATATTTACAGACAATACCGTGAAAATAGTAATAGAACTTATTATCCGGATAACTTTTTGAATGGTTTCAATGGATTTACCGGAGTAGGCAGAGATGACAGAGCGTTCAGAAATAACACACAGGCAGTACGCCAACAACTGTTTGAACTGTTCCCTCCACCCGTATACCCTTAAAAAGTTCCGCTCATTTTTCATTCTTTATAATTCTTTCATATTTATATCAAAATTTTAGCAACCTTCTCTATTTTTTATAAATTTGTATTACATAAAATAAAAGCGTTCGTAAAGCCGGAAATCCTGCCGGATGCAAATTTTAAAATACTTATATGACGACGGTATGCAAAAATTGTGGATCAGAATACTCCGGTAATTATTGCAATAATTGCGGGCAAAAAGCCAAAGTAGGAAGATTAACCTTTCGCTCTGTTATAGACAATTGGATGTATGGTCTTACCAATTGCGATACAGGTATTCTATTCACATGTAAGGAATTGTTTACCCGTCCGGGCCGCATGATGGCAGATTATATACGGGGAAAAAGAGTTATCTATTTTCAACCATTCCCCATGTTATTTATTACAGCAGGACTTTATGGCCTTATTTCCCAAATTTTCGTTCCGGCAAAAGAAGCAGAATTCACTTTTTTACAAAACAATATCGGTTTCTGGGAAAGATTTTTTGAAATGTTGTTCAATTGGGCACATTCCAGTATGTCTTTTGTCGCCATTGTAACACTTCCGATTTTTGCATGGGCAGCCCGCTATACTTTTTATATCCCTTCATTTCATCCTTTCAGACCCAGTGTTATTAAAAGTATTTCGAATTGGTTTTATTATTACCTTACTCCCTTTAAGAAAAGAAAAACGTATATACCGATCCTATCGGATTACAAATTTATCTCGACCTATACAGCCCGTTTAAAATACCTGAACAAGCACCATAAGTACTCTTACAATTTTACAGAATATATTTTCATTTTCGCTTATATAGCATGTCAACGGCTGATTATCGGGTTGTTTATCGGTATTCCCCTACTCCTATTCACGAATATAGATCAATGGGGACAGGACGAAATGCTGGAAAACAATAATACCCTGATATATCTGCTTTATTTTGCAGTTATGGTATGGGATATCCAACAACTTTTCAAGCTGAATTTTATAAAAGCCTTCTGGAAAACGCTTGTTTTGTTGTTTTATTGGTCATTGCTTTTATTGCTATTAACTTTACTGTTTGCAGGAATTGTGGTAGGAATTATCTACGTTTTAGGCAGTTTCCATCTCATACCCGAAAGTTTGATGCAAAAAGTACTCAACTAAGCATTCCGTCTTAAAGCCGGGATTTCAAACCGATCTCCATCAGTGCAAATAAAAGTTTCAGGGAAAATAGCCTGAGCCTCTGCCAATAAACAATAAGGGTCCGGATAACGGGCGGAAAAATGTCCCAATAACAGTTTTTTGGCCCCTGACAGACAGGCCATACGGGCAGCTTGTTCTGCCGTACTATGAAAGTTCTCCTTGGCAACGGCTTCTAATTCTTTTCCATAGGTTGCTTCATGATACAACATATCTACTCCTTGTATATAACCGGCAAAACGTTCCCGGAAGAGAGTATCCGTCATATAAGCATAGGAACGGGCCGGGGGAGGAGATACCGTTAAACGGGCATTCGGTACAATTTCACCAGAGGGGGTAATAAAATCTGCTCCTTTTTTCAGATACTGCATAAAAGCAAGGGGTACTTTCCAATCCTCCGCTTCATTTTTTAAAACTGTTCTCTCCCGTTCCTTTTCCCGAAACAAAAAACCGCATACCGGAGCGTCTTTGCGATGGAGCAAAGGAAAAGCCGTTACGGTAACCGAACGGTCCTCGTATATTAATTCTTCCTCACGGCTTAAGGCATGGAATATTAAAGGATAAGGGAAGCGATTTCTCATTATTCCAAGCTGGCATTCTATAATTTCCTGTAGCCGCCCGTCTGCATAGATATGCATTTCTCCTTTCCGGTTTTGCATAGCAAGACTGGATAGAAGACCTATTAAGCCAAAAAAATGGTCTCCGTGTAAATGAGAGATAAAAATATGACTAATTTTGGTATAAGGAATATGGAAACGCCTCAACTGATGCTGAGTAGCTTCAGCACAATCTATAAGAAAGTACCGCTCAAGTATATTTAATACTTGAGCGGCAGAATTTCTTTTGGAAGTGGGAACGGCCGAACCGCTCCCTAATATAGTCAGTTCAAACTTCACTGATTCTTCCCAATAATTATTCTTCGGTCTTCACTTCCGGAGTTTCGGTTTCTGCTTCCTTAGCTTTCGGAGCAGCTTTCTCTGCCTTAGCAGTCATCTGATCCCTCAAGGCTGCCAGTTCAGAAATATCTCCTAAAGTTGTTTTTTCCAGTTTTTCTTTTACCTGTTTAACAGCTTTTTTGGTCGATTTTTCTTCAGCAGTTTTTTTGGCTTTTTCTTCAGACTTCTGGGCATCTTCGAAAATACGGGAATGAGACAGGATAATACGCTTAGCAGCCTTATTAAACTCGATTACTTTGAAATCCAGTTTTTCGTCAACCTTAGCCTGTGTACCGTCTTCTTTCACCAAATGACGGGGAGTCGCAAATCCTTCTACGCCATAAGGCAATGCAATGACAGCTCCTTTATCAAAAATTTCAGTGATCGTACCTTCGTGAACAGAGTCTACAGTGAAGATCGTTTCGAAAACATCCCATGGATTTTCTTCCAATTGTTTGTGTCCCAAGCTCAAACGACGGTTTTCCTTATCGATTTCCAAAACCACTACGTCGATTTCAGCACCGATCTGAGTAAATTCTGCCGGATGTTTTACTTTCTTCGTCCAAGACAAATCTGAAATATGAATCAGTCCATCAACACCTTCTTCAATTTCTACAAATACTCCAAAGTTGGTAAAATTACGTACAATAGCTTTGTGTTTGCTGCCAACGCCATATTTCTCTTCAATATTCTGCCAGGGATCAGCTTTCAGCTGTTTGATACCCAATGACATTTTTCTCTCTTCCCGGTCTAAAGTAAGAATAACAGCTTCTACTTCATCTCCTACTTTCATGAAATCCTGAGCAGAACGCAGGTGCTGAGACCAGGACATTTCAGATACATGGATTAATCCTTCTACTCCCGGAGCAATTTCTACAAAAGCACCGTAATCTGCCATCACCACTACTTTACCTTTTACTTTATCCCCAACTTTCAATTCTGCGTCCAAAGCATCCCACGGATGAGGAGTCAACTGCTTCAAACCTAAAGCAATCCGTTTCTTCTCATCGTCGAAATCCAAAATCACAACATTCAATTTCTGATCCAACTGCACAATTTCATTCGGATGATTAACACGCCCCCATGATAGATCAGTAATGTGAATCAATCCGTCTACACCACCCAAATCAATGAATACACCATATGAGGTGATATTTTTAACCGTACCTTCCAGTACCTGTCCTTTTTCCAGTTTAGATATAATGTCTTTCTTCTGCTGTTCCAGTTCAGCTTCGATAAGAGCTTTGTGGGAAACAACTACATTTTTGAATTCCTGGTTGATTTTTACTACCTTGAATTCCATCGTCTTTCCGACATAAATATCGTAATCACGGATCGGTTTTACATCAATCTGAGAACCCGGTAAGAATGCCTCTATGCCGAATACATCAACGATCATACCGCCCTTCGTACGGCATTTTACAAATCCTTTGATAATTTCATCCTTTTCCAATGCCTCGTTTACACGATCCCAACTCCGCATGGCACGGGCTTTTTTGTGTGAAAGGGTAAGCTGTCCCTTTTTGTCTTCCTGTGTCTCCACATATACTTCAACCGTATCCCCTACTTTCAAATCCGGATTATAACGGAATTCGTTCAAGGAAATGATACCGTCCGATTTATAGCCGATATTTACGACTACTTCTCTCTTATTCATAGAGATCACTTTGCCGTCTACAACTTCACGCTCAGCAATCTGAGACAGAGTCCCGGCATATTTTTCTTCCAGCTCTTTTTTCTGAGATACAGGAGTCACATCGTCATTCTCGTATGCATCCCAATCAAAATTGTCATCTGCTTCTGCACTGGTTACAGGAGCAACCTTCTGAGTTTCTTTTTCTGCAGACTCAACCTGCATTTCTTTTTGTTCTTCTGACATAAATGAATTGTTTCTTATCTAATAAGTTAGACATTATATTAAAATACGGCTGCAAAAGTAGAAATAATTATCCGGACTACCATGCTTTTTCTAATAAAATTTAACAAAATAAAGCAGGGAAAATCAGGGGAAATACCTTTCTTCTTATATTCTCACTCAATTGATATTATATCTTCTTTTCTCCTGTTTCAAACACCCTGTATATCCCCTTTTTTAATTAAAAAATAGAAAACAGGAAGAGTGTAAAAACGTTTAAATATAAAGGCATAGGGAATGTTTAAACATTTAAAAAAGCTTCGTCTGCGATTAAAAATAAACCGGAAAACCTTGTTTTGGGATTTAAAAAAGTATTCCTCCGAAAGGAAAAACAAAACATTTGAGTACCCAGTCTTTGAATCATTTTATTCTTCACTCTACCGGGAACACTCCGCCTGTATAAAAAGGAGCCGTATCACTGGCCAGAAAATAAATCAATTCCGCTATCTCTTCCGGTGTTTCTACTCTCCCTAAAGGAAATAAAGTTGCTTTCCCCGGCCGACATTCCACCTCTGTTTCATAGAGTTCTGCCCGGGATGAAATTATTTCATCTGCCAATGAAGCAGGAAGAGTACCGGAACAAACCGCATTTACCTTTACTTTATAATGTCCCAGATGAATAGCCAGACTCTTTGTAATCTGTTCCAAAGCACCTTTCGTTAAACCATAGGCGAAATTATTGTTTTTTTCTATTAAACTCTCATCCGAGGTATTTATCACAATACTACCGGAACGTTCTTTTAAAAAAGGGATTGTTACCTGTAAGGTATGAATAGTACCTTTTATATTCACATCTATCATTTCATCCAATACTTCATCCCGAATATCAAACAAAGAATTTTTCCACGGCATACCGGCATTGACAACAACAGCATCCACACCTCCAAACATCAGCACAGCAGTACTCACAGCTTCCCGGACTTCTGCCCGATTGCGTGTGTCCCCCTGCCGAAAAACAACATTATGGCCATTAAACTTATGGCACAGTTTCAAAGCAGCCTCTTTATTGGTATCTAAAAATACAACCCGCCATTCTTCCATGGCAAATTTCACTACAGATGCAGCTCCTATTCCGGTAGCCCCCCCAGTAATAAACACTGTTTTCATATTACAATTACAAATATTAGAATTTCATCATAAAAAGGCTTTTGTAAGCAAAACAAAAAATTCAGTTTTTCAAACCAATCCGAAACATAGCCATACAGCCTCTGCCTTATTAAAACATAGTCATATAAAAATAATCCAAATCAAGCTCTTATTTTCAATGATTGAATAGACAATTGAATAGACAAAAAATGCGACTGATTCTCAGCCGCATTTCCCATATTTCATTAAAATATCCTCATCAATTAATAATTTCTTTTACCCAGGAATCCAAGGTTATTTCTTTAGGCAAGTTCAGCTTTTTCCGGATCCGATACCGGGCTTTATTCACACTCTCCCTGGAAATTCCCAACGCAAAAGCGATTTCTTCAGAAGAAGAACCCATATATATTAACATACAAATCAATTCTTCATTTTTAGAAACGACGGGATAACGATTTCTGAGCATTCTTATAAAATCCGGATATACTCCGTTAAAAGCCTTACGGAATTTCATTTCCTCCTGTTCTGTCAGTAAACGTGGACTTAAACTCCCCAATACAGAAGTAATATCCGGCTGAAGTCTTTCCTGAGAAGATATATTATTTAGAATCCCTTCAATTTCAGCTTTTAACTCCTCATTTTTACGGTTTAAAGCCCGCTGAGACTTCAACAAAGAATACAATTCTTCCTCCTGAGCACGGATCCGCATTTTATCTATGGTTCGTTTTAATTGCAAAGCCCGCTGCCGCATCCATAACCATACGACTAAACTTATTGCCAGACAAATAAAAACTAACCCAAAAACAATGTAATATTGAATAGTTCGTTTATGTAAAGCCAATTCGGTTGCCAATATTCGATTCTGCTGTTCTTTTTTTTCTGTTTCGAATTTTACATTAGCTGTTACCATATATTGTACTTTCTCCCGCTTAAAAAGCGTATCCCGTACATTGTGGTATACCGAAAAACAACGCGCCAATTCCCGTTCAAATCCGTTCCGGGCATAATAATCTGTCAAAAAAGAATACACGTAATCCTGCATCTCTATGTCTTCATGCCTGTCATACCATGCCGCAGCATCCTGTACCAAAGGTAAACCTTCTTTCTCACGGCCAGCCATCAACAATCCCCGTCCCAATTCAAACCAGGTACTATACTGATGCCTGGGCGGCAACGCTTTAAACTGTTCATCCTGTATTACCGATTGCAGTATTTCTATCCCCCTTTCCAAAGAATCCGGTACATTCAAACGATAAAGAGCCCCATTCATACGGGTAAATAAACGGGCTCTTTTATTCCCCGTAACTTTGTAACAACTGTCTGCCAATCTCACACATTCCATGGCCTCCGGAAACCGCTTCGACTCATTCAACCAATTGGAACGAGCCCGGTATAAATCGGCCAAAACACTCACCATCTCTGACTTTCCTTCACAAATCCGGATAGCCTGTTGACTCCATTCC
>JAEXFF010000184.1 GCA_023400335.1 Bacteroidota bacterium | reverse complement strand
ATAATACGCTGGGCTACAGCAACATGATTTTTGAATAATTCAAAATCAAACCGGGCATTATCCGTAAAAGGATCCAACACATAAGAATATAAATTAATCGCTAATAAACGGCAGGAATCATAAGGACATAAGGGTATTTCTCCGCAAGGATTGGTTGAAACAGTACGATATCCTAAATCGGCATAACAATCGGGCACACTTTCGCGGATAATCGTATCCCAGAAAAGAATTCCCGGTTCAGCAGACTTCCAGGCATTGTGTACAATTTTATTCCACAATTGACGGGCATTAATTTCTTTTACATTTTTAGGTTTCTCTGCATAAACAGGATATTTTTGAACATACGATTTATCATCTATAACGGCCTGCATAAACTCATCGTCAATTTTTACAGATACATTTGCTCCGGTCACTTTTCCTTCCGTCATCTTTGCGTCAATAAAGCTCTCGGAATCGGGATGGTTGATTGACACACTCAGCATTAAAGCCCCCCGGCGTCCGTCCTGGGCTACTTCCCGGGTAGAATTAGAATAACGTTCCATAAAAGGTACAATACCTGTAGAAGTCAGAGCTGAATTCTTTACCGGCGATCCTTTGGGACGAATATGAGAAAGATCATGTCCTACCCCTCCCCGGCGTTTCATCAACTGTACCTGCTCCTGATCGATCTTCATCACTCCCCCGTAAGAATCAGAAGGTCCATCATGGCCAATCACAAAACAATTGGATAAGGAAGCAATCTGAAAATCATTTCCAATACCGGTCATCGGCCCTCCCTGAGGAACAATATATTTGAAATCCCTTAAAACCTCAAATATCTCATCCTCAGACAGAGGATTTGCATACGTTTTTTCTATGCGTGCAATTTCTTTTGCTAGACGTCTGTGCATATCGTTGGGATTTTTTTCAAAAATATTTCCGAAAGAATCCTTCAACGCATATTTATTTACCCATACACGTGCTGCAAGTTCATCCCCTTTGAAATAATCCAGAGAACTTTGAAATGCTTCCTCCTGAGTATAAGTCTTTTCCTTAGTTGACATTTGTTTGTTCATGGCCGTATATTTAATAATATTTTCAATTGTAGCGAATGGAACAAAGGTATAAAAAGTTCTATTTCGTGTAATAAAATAATGAAACTTTTTTTGAAAGTTTTCTATTAAATTTTGTAACTATTTAATAATTATATATATAACATTTTTTAACTACAAAAAAGTTTTCCAAAAAAAATATTTTAAACAAAAACCAAAATACAAAAGTATCTATTTTTATTTACAGCAAGAACCCTCCTATACATTACAGATCAGGCCACTCGGAATCCTTTTCTGAAACTTTGGTTAAACAAAAAATAAAAAAAGAGTTTTTAATAAAGATCTATAATATCCTGGGGAATAAAAACAGTTAGTTTTTTCTCTTCAAAACTTACTTGTTTTATATAATTTTCGGAAAGAGGTAAAAGAATTTCTTTACCCAAAATATCAATTGTCAAAACAATATTGCCGGAATAATCAGCTATATCTATAAGTCGCCCTTTCTCTCCGCTCAACTCATCCTCCACTTCAAATTCTTTCATTGTCAACAGGTCCGCCGTATTCTCTGTATCCCCATACGCTTCACTTTCCCGGAGCAATTCTTTCGGAAGTAATATTTCCTGTCCGATAAGGCGTTCTGCCTGCTCCAATGTATCGACATAATCGAATTTAACGATATAAGTATTGTGATTTCTTACTGATATTCCTTCATCAGCTATAAAAAAAGGAACCGGTGCCCCTTCCAATAGGATAAACACCGGTTCCTCAGCATATTCTTCCAAAAGATCGTTCTCAGCCAAAATTACAACTTCTCCTTGTAAATTATGGGATTTTATAATTTTTCCCACCGGAATACAATCTTCTGTTCTAATCATAAGGCACTTATTCTGCAGCCGGAGCCTCAGGAGCAGCCGTTTCAGCAGCTTCTTCTGCTGTAGCAGCAGTTTCTGCAGCAGCAGCCTCTGCCTTTTTAGCAGCTTCTGCAGCTTCTGCTTCTGCCCGTTTTTTAGCTACAATTTCTTCTTTTGCAGCCCGGACTTTAGCCTCTGCTTCCAGTTTCACCTTATTAGCAGTAGCTCCTTCCTGTGTCAATTTAGTGATCTTTTCCTGAATTTTAGCTTCTTTTGCTTTCATCCAGGTTTCAAATTTTGTCTGAGCAGCAGCTTCATCAAAAGCCCCTTTCTTTACTCCTTCCAGCAGGTGCTTTTTCATCAAAACTCCTTTATAGGACAAAATTCTCTTTGCCGTGTCTGTAGGTTGAGCCCCTACCATCAGCCAATACAAAGCTCTGTCAAAATTGAGATTGATAGTAGCCGGATTTGTATTCGGATCATAAGTTCCTACTTTTTCAATATACCTGCCATCCCGTGGCGCTCTACTATCAGCTATCACTACATGATAAAATGGACGTCCTTTCCGTCCGTGTCTCGCTAATCTGATTTTAGTTGACATTTTTTTAATTTTTAAATTAATACCTTCCTATACCCGATAGGAGCGGCAAAGATAAGGAAAAAAAGAGAAAAGCAAAAAGAGAAGTACAAAAGAATACTGAAAAATAAAATTTATCTTATTCTTTCCGTAGCATAACAGGAAATGTCTGTAAAACCAAAATATCAGGGGGGATATAAACTTTCAAAACAAACTAATCAATAGCATAAGATTTAATATGGTTACAATCCCCCCTAAAAAATACAAAATCCATTTTGTAGAAGCACGATTTTTATATTTACCCATCACTTTTTCCGACGAAGTAAGGTACACTTGTAAAAAAATGGTAACCGGCAATTGAATACTCAGTAACATTTGAGAATAAATCAATCCCATAAAAGGATTGGAAATGATCATGATGATGAGCAAGGCCACGACCAAAGATATCAATACCCCCCAACGGGAATGGGTATCCTGAATGTCATAAGGTTCACGGTACATGCCAGCAAAGATGGAACCGGCAGCCATACCCGAAGTGATAGTAGAAGCAACCCCGGCAAATAATAAAGCTACGGCAAAAATCACTGCGGCATTATTGCCGAGCAAAGGCTGCAAAAGTTTATTTGCCTGTTCCAATTCTGTCACGGAAGTACCACTTTTAAAAAAACTGGCAGCAGCCAATAAAATCATAGCACTATTAATTGCCCAACCGATCATCATTGATAAAAAGGTATCCCAAAATTCATAACGCATTTGTTTACGGATAATTTTATCGTCTTCCAGATTCCATTGCCGGCTCTGGATCACTTCGGAGTGTAAAAATAAATTATGCGGCATCACAACAGCCCCAAGTACACTCATAATTACCACCATAGAGCCATCAGGGAAGGAAGGAGTAACCCAAGCCCGGACCGCCTCTCCCCATTCAATATGAACCAAAGAAAGTTCGTAAATAAATGACAGGCCTATAATAGAAACAAAAGCAATAATCCATCTTTCAATAACCCGGTAAGAATTAGTAAATAACATAATAACCACAAATACAGAAACCAGAACGGCTCCTATCCGGACCGGAACATTAAATAACATTTCCAGAGCGATAGCACCTCCCAATATCTCTGCCAGAGAAGTCGAAACAGAAGCCCCCATCGCCGAAATTAAAGTCAAACGAGCGTAACGGGGCTTTAAATAAGTCATCGTAGCTTCCGACAGGCAGAGCCCGGTAGCAATACCCAGATGAGCTACATTATGCTGCAAAATAATCAGCATAACTGTAGACAAAGAAACCATCCATAAAAGAGCATAACCGTAATCCGCACCTGCTGCCAGATTCGATGCCCAATTGCCGGGATCAATAAAACCGACCGTTACCAGTAAGCCCGGACCAATATATTTCAATATTTCCAAACCTCCCAAACGAGGGCGGTGTCTAGCCGTTTCCAAGGTTTTCCGAATGTATTTAAACATAAAATACGACTATTTTTTATAAAGGTTTTGTCTCTTTACCCACACTTCTCCAGCAATTCTTTATCTTACAAAAGGATGACCCATTTTAAAACCCATCCCCCATTTCTCACTTCATCCTGCGGAAATCTAAAAATAAATAAAATAATAACACAACACGATAAGGCATACAGCTAAAAAAGCAACTCCTTCATTTATACGGACAGCACGCATAAAATCCCTCCGGCAAAGATTCCGGTTGTTTTCTCCTATATAAGGTTTTTTTACCAGTATGCCGTGATAGATATGAGACCCCCCGAAACGGCAATTGAGAATACCAGCCATTGCCGCTTCCGGATAACCGGCATTGGGACTGGCATGTTTGTTCCCGTTTCGGATGACAAAACGCAATAATCCCCGGCGATGACTGATAAGGATCATTAAAAAGGCTGTCAGCCGGGCAGGAATATAATTCGCAATATCGTCCAGACGGGCCGCCCAACAGCCAAAATCCCGATAACGATCATCCCGGTAACCGATCATAGAATCCAAAGTATTTACCATTTTATAAGTCATCATAGCCGGCACACCTCCCAAAGCATAATAAAATAAAGGGGCGACAACTCCGTCACTCAGGTTTTCTGACATCGTTTCCAAAACTGCAGTATAAATCTGTTTAGAAGACAAAGCAGAAGTATCCCGTCCTACAATCCACGACAGCCGGCGGCGTCCGGCTTCCAATCCCTGTTTTTCCAGCACATCGATTACTTCCCGTCCCTCCTGTATCAAACTCCGGTTTGCTAAACCGTAAAAAACAAAAACGGTTGCAGCAATACAATATCCGCTCATTCCCCAAATGCTCATTCCCCACAACATCCCTCCAAAGAGGACGGCCGTAAGGAAAGGTAATCCTAATGCCACAATAGCTCCTTTCAACTTCCGTCTTTTCCCTTTATTAAAGGACTTTTCAGCAAAAGCTATCGTATGCCCGAAAAGTACGACTGGATGTGGTAATTTACGCGGGTCCCCCAATAACCAATCCAGCAAATACCCTGCGACCAGTGGGACAACCACTTCATAAAAGCTATTCTGCATACATTTTCAATGCGTTGATTAACAAACGATTTTTATCTTCTGATAAAGTGTTTATCCGGAAAAAATGATGATCTAATCCCCTGAAATTAGAAGCATCCCGTATTAAAAGTCCTTCTTTTAGCAGTGTCTCTTTCAATTTCCTTGAATCATAATCTGTCCGGACTAAAAAGAAAGAAGTATCCGAATGCAAAGGATAAAACCCCGGGATCTCAGCTAATTCTGCAGCAAAAACCAATTGACGCTCTTTCAGTTTTCCGGCATCCGGTAAAAAACAAGCAGCCTGTTCCAACAAATACTTTCCTATTTCAATAGCCAAAGCATTGACAGACCAAGGTTGTTTATAACAAGCAATAAATTCAATCAGGCGGGGTTCTCCCAGCAAATATCCTAATCTCAGCCCCGGTATAGCAAAACTCTTGGTCATGGATCTCACGACTAACAGATTGGGATATTTTTCAATAAGGGAGCAAACCGACCGGGCCCGCGGTGCAAAATGGATAAAAGACTCGTCCACGACCACAGTCATATCCGGATAATTTTCTAATAAAAACCGTATTTTTTCTTCCTCCCACACCCGTCCGTCCGGATTATTGGGATTACAGATAAACATAAGTCCGGTATGCTCCGGTATGTTTTCTATTTCTCCTTTAGGGAGGAAATGGATAGAATGATCGTATAAAGAAGAAGCATCTTCGTATTCAGCAAAGGATGGTACAGGAATCACAGTATTGACACCAGCAAAAGCATGGGCTATCAAGTAAAATAATTCAGTAGCTCCGTTCCCGGCCAGAACCGTTTCCGGCGGCAAACGATGATAAAGCCCCACAGCCTGCCGGAAAGACAAGGCATCAGGTTCCGGGTAATGCAAAATAGTGTCTGCCTTTTCATTCAGTAATTTACGCAAAGGTTCCAATACTGCCCCATACCAAACGTTTGTTGAAAAATTCGCCCGAATTTCTCCCTCAAAACGATAAAAATCATCCCCGTGTCCGTGTATCATAACCGACTTATAAATTCAACCTTATAAACGACGTATTCTGCATTATTGGCATTCGGGCCATTTCTGCAACCGTTTTTCCTTCCCGGAAAACGAGAATTGCCCGGTTAATGGCACCGTGTCCCACCGCTAACACTTGTTGTCCCGGAAATTCACCGCAGACCCAAGTGATAAATTTCTCCGCCCTTTGCATCAAGCTTTCCAAAGTTTCGCACCCTTCCGGTAAATGGGCCCAATCGATAGCCGCTAATTTACCTCCTGCATATATTCCCCAATCAATCTCCCGTAACAGAGGAGTAGACAGGGGTAATAATCCCCGGCTTTTGCCTATTATACAGGCTGTATCGTAGCTTCTGGCCAAATCACTGCAAACAATCGCGTCTATTTCTTCCCCTCTCAATTTTTCGGCCAGGTCCTCCGCCTGTTGAATGCCTAAAGGGGATAATGTACCAGGCATATGCCCCTGCATAACCCCTTTTTTATTCTCAAGGGTCTCCCCATGACGGGTAAGAATCAACCGAGTTCTGTACACCATAATTCCGGATTTATCAGGCACAAAGTTAACAAACATTTTTATTCAAATTTTAGAATTTTTCTTTGAAATGCGAAATTGTTTAAATATGAAAATAATCAAATATTTAACCTTTTGAACATTTGAACATTTCCAAACAAGATTCAATTACTTCGGACAGGTAAAGGTTCAAATTCGTAAATGATTTTATATCTTTACTCCCTGAAAATTCATTAAAAATGGGTAAAAAAATTATTCTCGTCACAGGCGGGCAACGCTCCGGGAAGAGTAGCTATGCCCAAAAGTTAGCTTTAGAATGGTCCGCAAATCCGGTATATATGGCCACTTCACGGGTATGGGATGAAGAGTACCGCGAAAGGATCCGCAGGCATCAATCAGAACGGGGACCGCAATGGACCAATATAGAAGAAGAAAAGTACCTGAGCCGGCATTCGCTCCCGGAACGGGTAATCGTAATCGACTGCCTTACTTTATGGTGTACTAATTTTTTCTTTGATCTGAATTCAGATACAGATTTATCCCTGTCAGCCTTAAAAGCAGAATTTGATAAATTTACAGCCCAAGAAGCAACTTTTATTTTTGTGACCAATGAACTGGGTATGGGAGGGGTTTCCGATA
>JAEXFF010000164.1 GCA_023400335.1 Bacteroidota bacterium | reverse complement strand
TGATTAATCCGCCCAGTAAAGGATGTAAATCATTTATCTCGTGTGCCGGATAACCGATACCTCTTTCCGGGTCCAGTGCTTCTAACAAAGGAATCTCTTGTTCTTCATATCTTTCGTTAAAACATTTGATAAAGTTACTGAGGGTGTTATTGGTATAACGCGGAGTTATTCTGTTGAGAAACTCCATGCTGTTTTGCAGGGTGGTAAAGATACTGTTGTCTAAAGAAGCTTTTTCCAGTTTCCTGATTGTATCCACTTGCAGCAGGAATTTTTTTTGGAAAGGGATTTTTAATTGTTTGATTTCCGCTTCAATTTGATTGCAGTAATCGATAACCTCTGCCTGTGCTGCTGTACCTAATTTTTGTAATAGATGATTGATCCGGAATAATTTTTGATAATAATCCGAACGGGTATCCAATCTTTCCATAACTTTTAAGATATGTTCAAAAAAATCGGATCCTGTGATAATCGGATCGATTTCACTGACCAATAATTGGTTATCGATGATTGTGTTGATATAAGACTGGGCCATCTGTTCGCTTACTTCTCCTGTGGCGGTCAGAAGTGAAATCAATTCCGTAAAAGTACATCCTTTCCGGGCGAGGTGAATGATGGATTGCAGGTAAGGGGATTTTCCGACTTCTACCAACTGATAGATTCTTTTTTCCGTATCAAAGCGATACTCTATATATCGGATCTTTGTGGATTGCGTATAGAGTGTAGTATTCGTATAGTATTTTACAACTTCTCTCACTTCCGGTAATTTCCCCAGTTCCTGGGATAAATTACAAAGATATAACATGTCAAAACGTACGTGTACGTTTAATTGGTTGGTCAGTATCACTTCCGGCAATTCTCCTTTTTTTCCGGTACTACAGGATGAAAACAAACCGAAAGGAGTACATCTGCTCGACATTCTGGCCAGGTATTTTAACAAAGAATTTTCGATACGGATACGGTCTTTTTCTTTTACTTTACCGGCTTTATATTTTTGTAATTCCTCGTAAAGTACAGGGGAAGCGAAATAAATAGCTTCTTCAAAAAAATCAGAATATATAATTTCCTGGAAATATTCTTTTTGAGATAAAGCTTTTTTGATGACTTCCAAGGGGTAATGAGGAAATCGGAATACGATCTGTTCAAAGGGTTGGTACATAGTGGTACGTATTGTAAAGTTAAAGGGCTACGTCTTATTTTAATTAAAACTCAATAACAGAATTTCATCCCACGAACTGTTTACCGGGGACAGAAGAGTTAATCCGATTCCGGCAACCCCTTCCAGTAGGTAATATTTTGTTTCCCAGCTTTGTTGGGTGGGATCGAAGGACTGATAGCCGGCAGGGCCTTCCGGACGGTTACCGAAACAATAGGTTTGCTCTTTCCAATATTCATAAGCAGCCTGGAGAGAGGGGCGTTTTGTTTCCTGCCACATTCGGAAAAAGATTTGCGTAATTCCGGCAGAGCCGTGGCATATTCCGGCATCCCATACATAATTGGCGCGGATGTCTTTCCGTTCGGCTGAATACTCCAGGATTTCCATTGCAAAATCTGTTAAATCCTTTTTATTCAAAACTTTTCCGGCATGCCATAAAGCAACGCCAATGCCTAGGTCTCCGTAGCACCAAGCCAAGCGGCTTTTATTTACAGGACCTGGATTTTCTAAAGATGTAGAAGGGAAATAACAGCCGTATATTTTTTCATCTATTCGTTGTTGTAAAATATAATTTAGCGTCTCTTCCAGTAATTTGCGAACTTTTCCTTCCGGATTTATATCCATTTGGAGAAGACGGGATAGAAAAATAGCAATGCTGGACATTCCATGAGAAAGTGAGATATTGAATTTTATATCCGCCTGATGGGGAAAATGCCGGTCTACGATTTCCCATTTCACCGTATGGGTATGAGGATCAGAGATAGCCGTTTGTTCGAGGTAATCTACAATCTTGTGCAGTTGTACTAAAGATAGCTCCGGTTTATATTTATAATGTTTCAGAAAATAAAATCCCATTCCAATGACTCCGTGTAAAAAATCGAAGTGATGTAACCGAATTTCCTGTTCCAGATAATGTTGCAGGACAAGATCTATATCATCCAGCATGTCCGGGGAATTTTCGATAAAATCCCCTTCCGCCAATAAGTGTATACCTAAACCGAAACCTGCCAGACCATTACAATAAGAAAATTGGTAATAAGAGGGAGTTGAAAGGCTTTCTGTCAATTGGTCCAGTAGTATTTCTGCCTTTTCTTTATAGTTTTTATCGACGAGTGAATAATAATAAAGAAAGAGAATCTCCCCCATATTACCTGTTAAAAGGCTATAATTCCCGTTTCCCTTTTGGCAGTGTCCTTCGATTGCACGGGCAATACTATCCAATTGTTTTTCCATAATTGAGAGGTTATTGAGCTAAAGAATGACTTGGGCACACCTTCGTTTCTATATACACAGTTACAATTATATAAAATAATTATCAGAAAGTAAAATAAATTAATATTTTTAATTATATTATTTTATATATCTCTTGGTGTTTTGAATGGGAAACAGCATAAAGAAAAGAATGCGGAGGATAGATAGAGAATAAGTGTAAAAAAAATTATAAAATAATTCTTTTATAAGAATAAGATGTTAAAATATTCGTTAAGTTTGCAAATAGTATAAAATGCAACATAACTTATGAATGATATCCGGGAATTAGTGACCTATCTAAGCCGGGCTGAGAGAGGTTATACCAAAACGTTAAACAGGGCATTTCAGCAAGCAGGATATGATCTTAGCCGTGAACAATTTGAATTACTTCAGGTGTTGTGGGAAGCGGATAATGTGAACCAGCAGACCATTTCCCGAAAATTACAGAAAGACAAATACAATGTGACAAAATTATTGAACACTTTGACAAAAAGGGGATTTGTGCAGCGTAAAATGGGGAAGGAGGACCGCAGGAATAATTTTATTGTCTTAACTGAAAAGGGAATAGAAGTGCAAAAAATACTGCTTCAGATTGAAGGGCAGGTGCATACTGATTTGACCTTTACACTTACTTCTTCAGAAATCAAATCCTGTGTTTGGGGGATGAGGAAACTGACGGATAGGATGAAATGAAAATCAATAGCGAATAAAGTATATAATTTTGATCTAATATGAAATTGAAAGGATTACAACCGGAAGCCTTATGGCAATATTTTGAAGAGATATGTCAGATCCCGAGACCTTCCACAAAGGAAGAGAAAATTGCGGCCTTTTTGATTAAGTTTGCTGAAGAACACGGTTTACCTGTCCGACAGGACGAGGCGGGTAATGTATTAATCAGTAAACCTGCTGTTGTGGGAATGGAACAGGCACCTACCGTGGTATTGCAGGCTCATATGGATATGGTATGCGAAAAAAATGCAGATACGGTACACGATTTTGAGAAAGATCCGATCCTGCCGTATATTGATGGGGATTGGGTAAAAGCAAAGGGTACCACTTTAGGAGCGGACGATGGAATAGGGATGGCTGCCCAATTGGCACTTTTAGCTTCTGCAGATATTAAACATGGCCGCTTGGAATGCCTCTTCACGGTAAATGAAGAATGTGGTCTGACCGGAGCATTTGAATTAAAACCCGGATTTTTTGAAGGGAAAATTTTGCTGAATCTGGATTCGGAAGATGAAGGAGAGATCTTTATCGGTTGTGCCGGCGGAATGGACACTGTGGTGAAGATGCCGGTAGAGACTGAAGAGCCCGGACAAGAGGCTTTTGCTGTAAAAGTTATGGTAAAAGGTTTACAGGGAGGACATTCCGGGGATGATATCAATAAAGGAAGGGGAAATGCAATCAAAATCTTGAACCGTTTCCTATGGGATTTAAATGAAAAATATCCCCTGCGAATTGCAGAATTTACAGGGGGAAACCTAAGGAATGCCATTGCCCGCGAAGCTTTTGCTTCAATTGTTTTCGACGAAAAATACAAAGAGCAGGTAAGAGCAGACTTCAATTTATATCAGGCGGAGATGGAAACTGTCTGGCAAATGACAGAACCGGGGTTAAAGATGGAGATGGAATCGGTTTCTTTACCGGATGAAGTTTTGACGGGCGATAGTACATGTAAATTATTAAATGCTTTATATGCTTGTCCGCATGGCGTATTTGCTATGAGTTACCGTATGCCGGGTATGGTAGAGACGTCTACCAATCTGGCGTCTGTGAAAATGGAGAATAAGCGGAGCGTTATCATCACTAGTTCACAGCGGAGTGATGTAAATTCCGAAAAATTGAATATTGCCCATATGGTGGCTTCGGTCTTCCGTTTGGCTCAGGCGAAAATAGAACATGGGGAAGGTTATCCCGGCTGGGCACCCAATCCGGATTCGGCAGTGCTGAAATTAGCTGTAGCTTCTTATGAACGTTTGTTTGGGAAAAAGCCGGTTGTCCGTTCTATACATGCAGGTTTGGAA
>JAEXFF010000078.1 GCA_023400335.1 Bacteroidota bacterium | reverse complement strand
TAATCCAACCGTCCTACCGCTATTACTCTCTTTACGTCCCAATCAGCATATTTTTCCGTTTGAAAATCACAAGCATTATGGATGACACAAATATTACCGGCTTTTCCCCACAAACCACGGTCCTCTTCGGTCAATACCACAAATTTATCATACTTCGAAGCCAGATATTTATCCTTCTTCAACAGTATCTTTTTCCATAAAATCCGCCAACCGGAAGTATGCTGAAGCCGGTAAAAACGGGAAAAATGAAATTCCAGTATTTTTTTACTTCCGTCTTTGATTTTATATAAAAAGTCAGCTTCTTTTTTAAACAAAGAAATAACAATATCCGCCCGTAATTCTGTCAATAATTTTTTCAATCTCTTTCGATGAAGGTGTTTTTTTCTCAAACGAACACCTAACTTATTACCCGTATTGTCACAATAGTTGATCCCCAGATCAAAACACTTTATGCGCCTGGAAACCGGGTAAAAAGGAGAAGCCCCACCCTGATCCGTAGTGATAATACTCACTTCTTCCCCTAATATATCCGCTAAATAATTGGCCTTATTAATCAGGACCCTTTCCATCCCTCCTGCCGCTGTCAGCGATTGTATGCAATAGACAATTTTCATATTTATCTGGAATGTAGCAATTTATTTATAATACAACGGATATAAAATAACAGGTCAACCGCTTTCCCTCCCAAAAGGTTAAATAAACAGAGCCGTTCCTTTTTTTTCCAATTTCCGGTTAAAGTCATAGGACGTATTTTTAATGACCGGACCTGATCCAGAAAAATTTTCCGTCGGGGGTAGAAAGCAGGAGAAATCAAACAAACAAGCAAAATATAAAATACTTCCGACATTTCAGCCTTCACTTTTTTCCGGAATCGCTGCTCCCCCTTCTTCTGCTCTGTATACTTTTTCAGGTTTTCTAAAACAAGTACAATATCCTGCAGCTTTTTCTGATTCATGGTAGCCACTGCTGAGGCCGGATGTTGACGGTAAGCATAAAAAACGACCGGTACATACATTGTCTTTTTTGCAAATACAATCAAGCGGGTTATAAAATCTTCGTCTTCCAGGAAAGCAATACGTTCATTAAAAATAACCGTTGTTTGCTCCAAAAAACTTCGTTCAAACAAAAGTAACCAACAATAAAAAGCTCCCTGAAAAACATTTTCATAAAATGCAAATCCGTCTAATAATTGATTGGCAAAGACTTTCCGCTGTTCAAACCGAAGCGAAGCCCTTAAAAAACGATCTTCACTGTCTACCTCAATCAATTCCCCTCTTACTACTTCCAACTGATTGGTTTCTGCCACAATAAGCAACTGTCCCAAAGCGGCGTCGACCAAATAATCGTCCGCATCCATAAAATACACATAGGTTCCCTCAGCCCTTTTCAACCCGTTATTTCTGGCTGCAGAAACTCCCTGGTTTTTCTGGCTGATCACTTGTATATTGGAATGAAGAGCAGCAAAATTCTTCATCCGCATCAAACTATCGTCCTGAGAACCGTCATCGACCAGAATAACTTCAAAATCTGTTTCCACTAATCCTTGCCGATAAAGGGATTCTAAACATTTACCAATATACCGGCCTGCATTATAAACAGGTATAATTACAGACAATCTCATCTTTCTTTTTTCTATAATTCCTTCCAGATTTCTCCCAATAACTTTTGTTGTTGCTTCACCATTTCCCGGATTTCCGACTTAATTTTTTCAAAATTGGCAAATAAATACCCTAATTTCTCCTGAACTTCCGATACAATTTTCCCTTTTAGCCAAAGTTCTTCTTCCCCGGCTTCGATAATTAAATCCTCCCTTCTCAAGCTTCCCCCTATTACCCCTTTATACTTTACACTATAGGAAAGACAAATCGCCGGAGTCCCCATTTGAAAGGCCGACACAGCGGGGTGCATCCGCCCGGTAAGTACAAATAAACTATTCCCTAAAATAAAACGGGCCCGGGTCGGCAAAATCCTTGCCCTGACCACAATTATTTTAGACTTCAATTCCGGAGAAAGGAGCATCAGCAAATCTTCTATATAACCCACTTCATCTCCATAAGGAGGAAAAGTATGAGCCAATAATACTATTTTTTGTTTTTTCAGGCAAGGTTCTCTCTCCATCATCTGCAGTATCTCACTGAAACGTCTCAGATAGAGAGCCCTGTCGC
Organism: Bacteroidota bacterium; assembly: GCA_023400335.1. Lineage (GTDB taxonomy): Bacteria > Bacteroidota > Bacteroidia > Bacteroidales > Marinifilaceae > Culturomica. The sequence goes on along the minus strand of JAEXFF010000078.1, from coordinate 643 downwards.
GGCAATAATACCCGTCCGACTGCATGCCGGAAACAATAATAGTAACGTACTCTTTTGCCACCAAGCCGTACTGTTGTAATACGGCAGCCTCCATACATTTATCCCCTTGCAAGGGCAAATCCGACAAAGCAATATCTGCCATTTGCCGGACCGGTATTCCAAATTCCTGCCGCAAATAAGTAACGGTCCAGGGATCCCGGGCATAAACCGACAAACGGGGCAATAAATGTTTTATTCCCCATCGGTTCAATTTTAAGTGAAAAGGACCTATTGTTTGTCCCAAAAGTACAACTTTCGTATGAAAAGAATTTCTCCACTTCTCCAAAAGGTCAAAAAATACCGCTTTTTTAAAATAATATTCTGAAAAATCGTCCCCTCCCAATGAAATAACCCTATCAAATTGTTTACTATATGTATTAAAAAGTATGCTCTTCCATTTTAGCCATTTTTTTTTCAAACCGGGAGAAGCCTTCTGCCACTTTTCCTTCGCCTCATTTTTGAATTCAGTTAATTGTATACCAGGTTCTAATTCAGATAATAGCAATTTTTTATCCGTATATTCATCCGGATAAAAATAAAATTCTACGTTTTCTTTTCCCCATTGCTCAGCCAGCCGTTGAACCGTCACCAATCCCATCATGGC
>JAEXFF010000388.1 GCA_023400335.1 Bacteroidota bacterium | reverse complement strand
CAATCCAGATATGTTTCTGCTTTTCCATTTCAAAACTTGTTTAGCAATTCCACCACTCTTTTTACATCTTCAATCTTCATCACTGGACTTATCGGCAGACTCAATTCTTCCCGATGTATTTTTTCGGTAACAGGCAAAAAAAGTTTATTCCATTCTTTATAGCATTCCTGTTTGTGCGGAGGAATCGGATAATGAATCACCGTCTGTATACCGTTTTCTGCCAGATATTGCTGCAATTCATCACGCCGGGAAGTACGGATAGGAAACAAATGGAACACATGCCTTTCCCAATTGTCAAACCTTGGAGGGATAATATCCTTGTGATTAATATGATCAATATAATACCTTGCAACTTGTTTCCTGAGTTCAATATCTTCGTCCAGATGCTTTAGCTTCACATCCAACACAGCAGCCTGTATTTCATCCAAGCGGCTATTTCTTCCAGCGTATTGGAATACATATTTTTTCGACGAACCGTAATTAGCCAAAATCCTTACTGTCTCCGCCAAAACCTCATCATTCGTTGTTATCGCCCCAGCATCACCAAAAGCTCCTAAATTCTTCCCGGGATAAAAACTATGGCCTGCAGCATCACCGATAGAACCTGTTTTCCTTCCATTATATATACATCCGTGTGCCTGTGCATTATCTTCTACCAGTTTCAAATCATATTTTTTACAGACTTCCCCGATTTTATCTGTATAAGCACATTGCCCATACAGATGAACAATTAGTACTGCTTTAGTCTTTGGAGTAATCGCTTCTTCAATCAGGTTGTCATCTATCTGATAGGTATGGATATCCGGTTCTACCAATACCGGTTTTAAACCATTTTCAGTAATCGCAAGAATAGAAGCGATATAAGTGTTCGCGGGCACAATCACCTCATCCCCTGGCTGCATTACACCCAACTCTACATAGGCACGGAATATCCAAATCAGAGCATCTAACCCATTAGCAACACCTATAGTGTACTTCGTACCAATATATTCCGAATAATGCTGCTCAAATTTCTCATTTTCTTCACCTTGCAGGTACCATCCTGAATCCACCACCCGTAAAATAGCTTCATGAATCTCATCTCTATATTTTGCTGTTACTTTCTGTAAATCTAAAAACTTTACCATATCTCTCCTAATTTAAATAGTTCTCCGTGACCCGGATAAACATTCGTCTCTCCATCATAAAGACGCTTTATATGAGCAACACTTTCTTTATATAACTCTACCGAACCATTCTTTTTATTAATGTATGGTTTGTATTGCATAATGGTATCTCCTGTAAACAATTTATCTCCTAATGAAAAACAAATAGAACCTGCACTATGTCCCGGAGTAGGTACAAATAAAATCAAGTGTTCCAGCCACATCAATCGATTGTCCAATTCTTCTATCGTATAATCGACCTTCTTTACGGCATACTCATATTCAGGATCATCATAATAAAAGCGGAAATAGGCTTGTCCTTCTTTAGGCAAAGCCTTCTTGCATGTTTCAGAACAAATCACCCGAGGCCCATATCTATCTATAAGTACATTACATCCCCAGGTATGGTCTGTATGTTCATGCGTCAATATAATATAATCAACCCTCAAGTGATAATTATCAATAAACGCTATCTCATGCAAACATTTTTCACTCCCAGGATCTATAACCACACATCGCTTTACCATGTCATCGTAAATAATATAACAATTGGATGACATCAATTCGTTAATGAAACGTTGTATCTGTATCATTCTTTTAATAATACAAGACCATCCCACCCCAAGAATAACCAAGTCCCTGGGCAACAGATAATACGCGAAAACCGGATTTTATCATTCCCTCTTTATAAGCTTCATATAAAGCAATAGGAATAGTGGAAGAAACTGTATTTCCAACTTTCTCAAAATAACAATAATACTTTTCTTCGGGAATCCGCAATTTACGGCATTGGAGATTGGCCAGATATTTATTAGCCTGATGATAAACATGTAAATCGACATTTTCTATCCTTAAATTATTCTTTACTAGTACATTTTCAACTAATGCCGGAATACATTCAAGCGAATAATTCAAAATAGCAGGACCATCCATATATAGATGATCTGAAGACCGCGGATTCCCAAAATCATCAAACTGTAAATCATTCATCGGAAAACGGTGGCGTGCTGCTCCCGTTTTAACGACAAGATTATCCGCCCCTTTTCCGTCTGTTCCAAAAACAAAGTTTCCGATTTCAGCTATACCTTCTGCACTGACTAACGTTGCGGCAGCAGCATCACCAAAAATTGTACGATTACTTTTATCACGGGGATGCAGGTATTTGGAATAAGTTTCTGCAGTCAGCAACAATACATTCGTTGCCATTCCCCCCAATATCATTCCCTTTGCTACAGATAAACCATACACAAATCCCGAGCAACCCAGATTTATATCGATCGCAGCCATATCAGCCCGCAATTCGAGGCGCTCCTGAATAAGACAAGCAGTTGTCGGTAGAAAATAATCCGCGCTCTGCGATACAAAAATCAGATAATCTATCGTTGACCGTTCAATTTTATTCTCTGAAAATAATTTTTCAGCCGCTTTTACCGCCATATCACCTGCCGTCTCATTCTCCGTCGTTATATGTCGTTTTTTTATTCCTATTTTTTTATCAATTTTTTCGACAGTCCATTCAGGAAATTCATTTGCAATTTGCTGATTGTCCAACACCCTTTCCGGCAAATAATAAGCGATTGCTTTTATAAAAGTTCTCATTCTATAACTCCTTTAACTTTAAAATCTTACAATCCGCTATGTTTAAAAGTACCGTTCCATAAGCAAAACCGGCTCCTATCGCATTCATAAGAATTGACTCATTCCGATGAATTTTATCCCGATTCTCTACCATACACAAGGGAATCGAGGTACCAGCCGTATTACCGTACTTATGAATGGAACGCAATAGTTTCTGCGGATCAGCTTTCGCTTTCTTAGCAATAAATCCCGTCATAAAGTTATTAGCCTGATGGAAAGCATATTTATCAATCTCGTCAATCGATTTATTCGCAAACTCCAGGAGACGTTTAATATCTTTCGGAAGCTCTGAAATAGCAAAACTAAAAACATCCGGTCCCACCATAACCACTTGTTCTAAACTACGGATACTCCCATCTTCATATTCTTTTGATTGAAGGGTTTCCTCAGAGCTCATCCTACGGCTGCCTCCAGCAGGAATGATTACCGAATCAATATTTGAACCATCCGTACACATAGAGAAATAACTCTCTCTGTATTGTTCCCCTTTTCCGATAACTGTTACCGTTCCAGCATCTCCCAAAAGCATTCCTGTCGACTTATCTTGTAAGGAAGTCATCTTGGATAAGGTATCCCCAACCATAATCATCACATTATTAACTGTTGGCAATTGAAGAAAAGTGTAAGCCATCAACAGTCCATGTATAAAACCCGAACAGGACATATTTATGTCATATACAATGGTTGTTTTCTTCAAACCTAATTTATCTTGTAAAAGAATCGACGTTCCCGGAATTTTATAATCAGGGGTTTGGCTGATGAAAAAAAGAGCATCTATATCCTCTGGTTTAATATCTGCCTCCTCAAATATCTGGCAAGCAGATTTATAACATAAATCGGATGCACATGTATCATTATCCACAAAACGACGTTCTTCAACGCCCGTGGCTTCTATAAATTTTTCTATAGCCTCTTCATTATAATATGAAGTTAAAGACCTTGTTTTTACTACACGTCGCGGTACTGTCGCACTTATCGCTCGGATACCTACATTACAAAATTTTAACAATCCCATATTCTTATGCTAAACAATAACCTCCGTCAATCAACAAATTAATACCGGTTACCCAACCGGAGGCATCAGACAATAAATAAATCGCTCCATGGGCAATATCTTCCGGCGTACCAACACGTTTTAAAGGATAACGCCCATACATCGTTTCTTTCAACTGATCCTCTGAAAACATTTCATTAGAAACTCTCAGAATACGGGTAGGAACAAGTCCCGGACAAATCGTATTTACTCTCGTCCCTTGAGCTGCCAATTCAAAAGCCGCTCCTTTAACGAAACCACTCAACGCACCTTTAGTAGTGGAATAAGGAGCTTCTCCGGTATTTGCAATATAAACCCCGGACATAGAGGCAATAAACACAATGGAAGATCCTTTCTGCAACTTCTTCTTTTTTAACAACGAAGAAGTCAACAAAATAGGAGCCACCTCATTAACATTTATAATCTCCTCCAGTAAAGCTCTGCTAATATATTTTACACCACAAATTTTGGGAATACCCGCACTATGAACACAGCCATGAATAACCGGGCAATTTCCAACCAAAAAATCGATTCCCTCTTGTGTTGACAGATCCGCTTGAATTGCTAAGTGTCCTTCCCCTTCGAGTAAGGATAATGTTTCATCCAAACGTTCCTTATTCCTACCCGAAATAACGACTTTTCCTCCAATTTTCGAGCACTCGACAGCGATACCTCTTCCTATTCCGGAAGAGGCTCCTGTTACGAGTATTGTTTTCTTTTCCAATGAAAATGGATTATATCCCGTCATTTTGAAATAACTAAATTATATAAATCCTCAATGGTTTTACTGTTACGAATATCCGCACCGGTTATGCGTTTATCAAATTCTTCATCCACCATAGCAATAATGGAAAGAGCAGTTAATGATCCCCACTCTTCAAGTTCTTTAAAATCTGTGGATACATGAAATTGTTCCAACGGAGTTTCATCAAATTCTTCTCCAAATCTTTTTACGAATTCTTCTAATGTCATAACTTAATTGTTTAAAGGATTAAAATCATTATATGTGGGGATTTCCCATATTGTAGTCACTTTCTTCTCCGGATACATCCGATGTACTATTTTTTGAAGCGTATCATCTGTACCTATTTCGTAAAATTCATCCACCCCATCTTTTACCATGTGATGTACCATATCCGTCCATAGAACGGGATGCGTAATATGCTGTATTAAATTATTTTTTATTTCCTCAGGATTGACATGGGGTAAAGCATCGACACATTGATAAATAGGGATTTTAGGTGAATGAAATATGATTTTCTCTATTATTTCTCCCAACTCTTCCCTTGCTTCGTCCATATATGGAGTATGAAAACTACCTCCAATTAACAAAGGTACCGCTTTCTTTGCTCCTTCCTTTACAAATGCTTTACAGGCCATCCGTACTCCTTTTTTTGAGCCGGATATTACCACTTGCCCCGGACCGTTATAATTGGCAAAATAAATCGGTTCACCAGTTTCTTCCCAGATTTCTTTAATCCTGCGGGCTACATATTCCTCCGAAAGTCCAATCACAGCTCCCATCCCTGTCGGATATTTTTCACAAGCTTTCTGACCGATTAAAGCCCGATTTAGAACTAAGTTAAGCCCATCCTCAAAACTAATGCAACCGTTTATCACCAAAGCAGCAAACTCTCCCAGAGAATGTCCAGCAACCACATCCGGTTTTAGTTTCTTCTGTGTGATTGCTAACACAACTTCATATAAAAAAACAGCCGGTTGAGTATTCTTAGTCTCCATCAACTCATTTTCGTCCCCGTCAAACATGACATCAGTAATACGCCATCCAAAGAAATCATTTGCTTTCTCAAACAAGGCTCTTGCTTCCGGGAAATTCATATACAATTCTTTTCCCATACCCTGTTTTTGGCACCCCTGCCCAGGAAAAATAAAAGCTTTCATAGTGATTCATTTTTATTTATCGGCAGCAATACTGTTTCCAACTTAACTTTAGTTTCATTAAACACATTCCTCCCATACTCATAATAGAGATTCAACTCATCCTCACTGATAAAATGAACTTTCAATATTTGATGGAATTTGATTACTTTCCGGTTGCCTTTCCTTATATCTCCTAACATCCTGTCTATTCCCAACAGGTTAAAAGCAATATCAAGCTGGATTAAAGTAGACAAAACAGGAAGTTCTATTAAGCACCCTTTTTTAAATACAAAACTACCGCCAACTGCTTCCTTTTTTTCAAAATCTATATTATAGATTCGATTCACGCCAACTGCTTCTCCTTGATAAGAATAAATAAAGTAATATTCCTTTCCGTCTTTCTCTCTTAATTTATAATCTTTCAACCACTTCACTTGCTGCTCCACCTCCGATGAAGTTTCGCTTATAAAACGCCCTAACCGAGGATCTGTACGTAATCCTAAAATAAAAGAAACATCCTTTTCATTTACAAGACGGACTTCTATACCATATTTTTTTATTTCAAAGTTTGAATTCAATCTATTCATATTTTTGAGTTATTTTCAAATCCCAAACACTTATTATTTACTCATCTTATATTTCAAATAAGCATCATAATCCCTAATATAATCTTCTGCTTGATAAAGCATTGAAGCTAATACCAAACAAACTGAACCGGATGAAAAATCCCTTAACTCCCTCCATATTCCGGGAACGACAAGCAAACCTTGATAAGGACGGTTCAGGGTAAAAGTCCTCTTCACCTTTCCATCATCAAGCACAACATCAAAACTACCACTCGCAGCAATAATGAGTTGACTCAATTCTTTATGAGCATGCGCACCTCTCTCTTCTCCTCCAGGAATATCATATAAATAGTAGGCACGCTTAACATCAAATGGTATGGTCATACCATTCTCTACAACCGTTATATTTCCTTTTCGATCACTATGATGTTTGTCCAACTCTATCATTGTACAATCATAAACACAACTTGTTCTCATCGGCTACATATTTTCTAAACTCTTCATAATCACGAATATAGTCACATTCCTCATACCTATCTGAGGATAATATTAAAGCCAATGAATTCGTCGAAAAATTATTCATCTCTCTCCATAGTCCATTGGGCATATACAAACCATAATATGATCGATTCAATGAAAATATCTTTTTCTCATTTCCATCATCTACCCAAACGTCAAGACTACCGGAAAGAGCTATAACAAACTCCTGATTTTCTTTATAAGCATGTCCCCCACGACCTTCCCCTCCGGGAACATCATAAATCCAATAAGTCCTTTCTATTTTAAAAGGTACTTGCTTAAATTGTTCGGCAAAAGAAAGATTTCCTCTTTTATCCAGAAACTTCGGTAATTCAATGATCTTACAATCCGATACTCTCATTTCTATAGCGTATTAAGTATTTTAATATAGTTCCTCGCCTGGTTTTCCCAATTATATTCTTCTATCACAGCACGCCTCCCATTTTGCCCCATTTTATAGGCTTCTTCTTTATTTTCTATTAAAAACCGGATAGCATTTTCTATTTGTTGAATCTCATTAGGATCAACACAAATCCCACATTGATATTTCTCCACCATTTCCCTATACAAGGGAACATCTGCCAATAAAACAGGCAATGCAGCTTCCATACTTTCGAATATTTTAATTACACCCAAGGAACCATCATTATTTCCAAAATCACGAAACACATTCGCCATTGTCGATTTAGAAAATATATTTTTTAAATCTTTTACTGTAAAGCCATCTATAAACTCAACATTTTTCCAGTAAGGCAACTTTTTTATCCACATGTAGCCCTCATCAATCTTTCCAGCCAGAATGTAATGCACTTCAGGAAGTCTTTCAAGCGCTTCAAAAACTTTCTCTTGCCGGCTGGTTTCATAGATAGTACCTTCATAGCATAAAACATTTTCTCTCCGAAGATATTCTTCATAAGAAAGATGATAATTAACATTCACCTTAGGAAAATTCGTTAACAGGCTGGACTTTGAAACGCCCCATTTATTTTTCACTATATCTAAAATCCAAGGAGTAACGATAAAAACAGCATCAAATCTTTTCAGATTCATTTTCATTATATTCTGATAAACCAATGAAGCCAGTCCTCTTAGAATTTTAGGAATATAATGTTTATTCTTAATCATATCCGGATAATACTCCCGCATATTAAACACTACCTTTTTTCCCTTTCTTTTTAATGGTCTTACCAATGAAATCAACTCCGGATCAGAAATCTGATATGTATCTGCATTTACTTCTAATGCCGCTTTGAACAATATTTCTTTTGTATGTAAAAATCTGTCCAACCGATTTTTAGGAATATAATTGGTTGAAATAATCTCAATTCCATCCAGCAGTTCGTTAGGTTGATTATCACAAACAATATAAGTTACCTTATATCCAGCATGTATAAGGCTTTTACCTTGTCGTTCAAACATGAGAACGTCATACCGGGTGTATAAACCGGTTAGAAAACAAAAATGGCGCATTTAGTATATGTGAATAGAATTATAACTCAGCTATCATTTGTGCGAATGAACTATAATTATTATCTGCATTATAATACTTTTCCCAATAATTTCTGGGAGTAAAAGTGGAAGTAGAAATTTTCAAAATAGCTTCTTTTATCTCAGTAGGTAAAGGATTAGGGGACAATAACAATCCTGTTTCATTGGTTACAATTTCGGATGTTCCTCCCACATTTGTTCCTATAACTGGAATATCGTATGAGATTGCCTCCATAATGGATACAGGAATGCCTTCGTTAGTACTTACATTGATAAACAGATCGACCGCATGGTTCACATAATAAGACAGAACCTCCTGATTTGACATTTGCCCTAATAAGATGATTTTTATATTTTCATTTGACTTCTGAACTAATTCCTTTAATTTTTCGAAATCAGGGCCTGCTCCTATATGTGTCCATTCTACCCGAATATTTTCAATTAGTTGTAATGCTTCATAAATTAATGGAACTCTTTTCAAAGGATAAACCGAAGAGCAACTTAAAATGCGGATGACTCCATCATTACTTTTTTTATGACAAACACGGGCACTAGTTATACCCAATCTTGATACGATTGTTGGACATGTATACCGTTTTTGAAAATAAGCTTTCCCTTTTTCGGAAATAAAAACAGCAAGACTCAATGATTCAGCAACTTGCTTTCTTACAGGGGCATAGTTTCCTGAAGACTCTTCCCACAAATCCCATTCCCCATGAAAACGGGATATAAATCGAGCTTTTCCTTTATAAAAAGGAGCTAAATAACATCCCCCTTTACCCCAATATGAATACACTACATCATCCGACTTTATAATACGAAACAAATTTTTAATTTGCCTGGAGTGTAGATAATTATTAGTTAATACATAAGCAATCAACCATGCTTTAAATCTGCTAATATTCAGAAAAACTTTTTTTCTAAAAAAATCACTATAAAAAACCAAGAATGATCTATATGAAAATAAATGCAGATATTGAATAAATCTACTTCTTATAATAGGCTGTTCCACAATACAATTAGCTGGGACTTCCCGAATTACAGATAAATCACCCGATAACGGAATAATCACAATCTTTTCAAAGGAATTTGCCAAATAACATACTTCTGATTCTAAAAATGATTCTATTATTGCTCCATAAGGGAATGCTGCAGTTAAC